>JARLHS010000021.1 GCA_031292115.1 Clostridia bacterium
AAAGGCGGCGCCGCTTCTGAAGGGCGCGTTTTGCCCGCTGGCCGCCGACGATGTGCGGGCGATTTTCCGGGCTGCACTCTAAGCCCGAAGCCACATGATCATACGAATCTCTTATTAAAAACATGTGGTGTTTTTGCGGGATTCATATTAAAGGGCTCTTCTGGCGGCTCACGCCGCCTGCCGAAAAGCGGCAGGCATTAAACCGCGGATTTAAATCCGCGGTTTAGAATAGTACCAGGGAGGAACTGCAATGGCCTATTTAAATTCGCCGCTCAAAACCGGTAAGCTCACGCTGGAAGGCCGGCTGGTCATGCCGCCCATGGCGACGTCAAAATCCGATGCGGACGGAAGAATCACCCCGGAGCTCATCCGCCACTATGACGAGCGGTCAAGGGGCGGGTATATTTCCCTTGTTGTCGTCGAGCACAGCTTTGTCAGCCTCCGGGGCAAGGCAAGCGGCAGGCAGCTTTCCGTTGCCGGGGATGATAGTCTGGATGATTTGAAAAAGCTTGCCGAAACCATACACCGCAACGGCTCCAAGACGGTGATGCAGCTGAATCATGCCGGAAGCTCAGCCTACAAAAAATACACGGGCATGGAGCCCGTCGGCCCCTCCGCCATCCTGAACCCCTCCAAAAACGGCGATACGGTGCCGCAGGAGCTTGACCGCGCGGGCATCAGCGAGATTATCGCGGATTTTACAAAGGCCGCGGTCAGAGTCAGGGACGCAGGCTTTGACGGGGTGGAGATTCACTCCGCCCACGGCTATCTGCTTGACCAGTTTCTGTCGCCCCTTACGAATAAAAGGGCCGATGAATATGGCGGGGGCATTGAGGGCCGGATCCGGATTCATCTTGAAATCATCCGCGCGGTGCGCGGGGAGGTCGGCGATGACTTTCCCCTCCTGCTGCGTCTCGGCGCGACAGATTACATGGAAGGCGGCCTGACATCCGAAGACAGCCTTGCGGCCGCCCGGGCGTTCGAGAAGGCCGGGGTCGATATGCTGGATATCTCGGGGGGCATGTGCTTCTATACGATTCCGGGCGGGCCGGGCTATTTTACGCCGTATTCCAAGCCGATCAAGGAGGCCGTGTCGATCCCTGTCATCGTGACCGGAGGGGTCGCCAAGGCAAGCGAGGCCGAGGCCATCCTCCGTGACGGGAAAGCGGATCTCGTCGGAGTCGGCAGGGCCATCTTTGCAGACCCCGAGTGGGCGAAAAACGCGATGGAGTCGCTGTGAAAGCAGAGACAACACTCATTCTTCTTTAAAAAAGCAGACCATCCGCATTTTAATGCCCGCCTTGCGCGCGCCAAAAGACGTTTCGCGTTTCTACAGCATGAGTATCGCGCGGCCATAGAAAAACAGAATAAGACAAGGCCCGGATCAGCGTCGCAATACGAATTCCAGTCAGAAAGAACACCGGATCAAAAATGTGCGGCCGCCAAAAAGCAAGGCGCCCACACATTTTTGAGAGGTATTCTACAAATGATTTATCTGGAATCTGTATAGACGCTTTTCAGGGCCTTGTTTTGCTCGACCGACAGGCGGCTCAAAGGCGGCGCAAGCTGTTACTCAAACATAAAGACCGCTTTTACATCCTTCTCCGCGACCAGGGAATTAAAGACCCTTTCCCAGTCATCGAGCACACCGGTCCAGGTGATGAGATTCTGCAGCTTATCCGAGTCAGCCTGCAGCAGGCAGAGCGCTTTATCCCACGCGGTATACGACGTGCTCATACTGAAATAGATCTCCAGCGACTTGAGCACCGCGTCCTTCCACGGGAACTGGACCATTTTATCCGCCGGTATGCCCATGCCGATCAGGCGGCCGTTTTTCTTGAGCATATCGGTGCACAGCGCGATCGACGAGGGGGCGCCGCTGGTTTCGATTACGCAGTCCGCTCCCCTGCCTTCCGTCAGCTCCATGACTTTATCCAGCAGGTTTTCCTTCTGCACGTTGACGATGTAATCCGCGCCGAGCTTTTTTGCCACGTCGAAGCGGCAGTATTCACTCGCGCTGATGCCGGTCAGCAGTACGCTGCGCGCGCCGAGCCTCTTGGCCATATAGGCCGCGAGGATGCCGATCGGTCCACTGCCCTGCACCACCACAAAATCGTTGATGTTGATCTTCCCGTGCTCCGCTACATCATACACCGCGACCGCGACCGGCTCGCACAGTGCGGCAAGCTCGAAGCTCAGGCCTTCGGGCATTTTATGCAGGAACATTTCGGGAAGCGTTACGTATTCGCACATGGAGCCGTTCGTCCGCCAGCCCAGTGTCCACTTTTCCATGCACAGATGCGTGCGCCCCGAGCGGCAGAATTCACAGATGCCGCAGGCGTTGATCTGCGGCTCCGCGACCACCCGGTCGCCCGGCTTGAATTTTTTGCATTTATCCCCGACCTCGACAACCTCGCCCGAAAACTCGTGCCCCAGCGTTACCGGCGGCCAGAACATGAATTTATCCTGCCATACATGGACATCCGTGCCGCAGATGCCCGCGGCACGCACCTTGATGAGCACCCAATCCTGCTGCGTGACAGCCGGCTTTTCGATCTCACGGACTTCAACATGCCCGGGGCCATAGTCCATCTTCATTAATGCTTTCATGTTTTATCCTCTAATCTGTTATTCCGGCGACATGCGCATAAAAACACCTGCCGCCGGATCAGCCGTTCACATTGTGTTGCGCAAAAACGGAGTCAATGAAGAATGTGTATTGCTGAAATTGCCTGTTATTTCTTGTCCATTTCGCCCCATGTGAGATAAGGATTCGGAAGCTTCGGCCCTTCGCCGATCTCAAAGCCTCCCGTCACATGCAGCTCGGTTCCCGTGATAAAGCTTGCCCAGTCGCTTGCAAGGAAGAGCACCGCATAGGCGGTTTCCTCGGCCGAGCCGCCCCTGCCCAGCCACTGCAGGCCGTCGGAATACTTGACAAAGCCTACGGGGTCGGCCTGACGGCCGGTTGTCAGCTCAAACATCTCTGTGAGGATATGCCCGGGCTTTACTTCGTTGACACGCACGCCGTTGCGGCCCTCGTCGATTGCAAGCGAACGGGTAAAGGTGTGGATGGCGCCTTTGGTGGAGGAATAGGCAAGCGCGCCTTCGTCGCCCGTCGTGCCGAGTACACTGCCGATATTGACGATGTTGCCCTTTGAGGATCTCAAATACGGCAGCGCATATTTGCAGCCCATGAAGTATGCCACAAGGTTGGTGTTGAGGACATCCATATACATCTCTTTGGTGACCATGTCGATCGGGATCTGGATCGGGAAATAGCCGGCGCAGTTGACCAAAACATCCAGATGCTTGAATTCGGCGACGGTCAGCTCGACGATCTCGCCCAGCCGGTCGGTATTCCTGACATCGCACTCATAAAATACGCATTTGCCCTTGCCTTTTGCGTTGATTTCTTCGGCAAGCGCCGTGCCCTTGTCGACGCTCCTGCCCATGGTGACGACATTTACGCCCGCCGCGCAGAAGATACGTACGCACGCCTTTCCGATGCCCGCCGTACCGCCGGAGATAATAGCGACCTTGCCCTGCATGCCCTGCTCAATCGTTTTGTAATCCACTACCATACACTCCTTTGTATATTAAATAATGATCCTTCGCAGAAAAATGGCCGGGAATAATTTTCAGATGCGGATGCGGCTCGACAGCCCAGGATGAGCCGCCGTGTCTTGATCGATGCCGCAGCCTTCAAATCAGTTGGAATAAAGCCGTTACGATAACGTGATATCCGCGACAAACTCGGGCATGCCCTTGATGTCGAGGTTAAAGCGGTATACGCTGCCGTTGTGCGGTGCGTCAAAATCATAGCCCTTCGGCGCCGCGCTCAGACGCACGACCTCCGCCGCGGTTGTCACATAGATATCCGTCAGATCGGCCCCGCCGAACACCACGGACGAGGTCTGGCCCGACGGCACATGCAGCCGGCTGTCGAAATTCCCGTCGGGATTATAGCGCACCAGACAGCTGCCGTACCACTGCGCCGACCAGATATAGCCCTGCGCATCCACCGTCATGCCGTCGGGAATCCCCTCCGTATCGGGTATCCTGATATGGGTGCGGCGGTTGCTCACCTTGCCGGTCGCGACGTCGTAGTCGTATTTGTATATTTCCCTCAGATAAGTATCGGTGACATACATGTATTTCTGGTCGGGCGAAAACGCAATGCCGTTGGCAAGCCCCAGGCCTTCGTCAATGATCGTGATCGAACCGTCTTTTTCGACCGAATACAGCTTGCCGCGCACGAAATTATCGCCGACGGTTTGGTCGTAAAAGGTTGTGCCGAAGATAAACCGGCCCTGCGGGTCGGCCGTCGCGTCATTCGAGTGCAGCGCCTGCCCGGCGAATTCGTCGGCAATGAGCCGCCAGCCGTTTGCGCTGTCCCACAGATAGAGGCCCTGATGCGTGGCGCAGACAAGCCCGCCGCTTTTATTCAGGGTAAAGCCGCTGACATTCCTGCCCTGCGCCAGTTTCTTCACCGCATTCGCCGCGGGATCATAGGTGAACAGCTCCCCCGCGAGCATGTCCGACCAGAGGAACAACTGATTCTTCACGTCCCACATCGGGCATTCGCCGCAGCGATACGGGAAGCTTGAAATGATATCATATTTCTCCATTTTACTCTCTCCCTGATATCAAATTTGTGAACCGTTGCATGGTACGCCTGGCGGTTTCCCGCAAAACCGTAATGGGCTTGTGCCGGGTTTGATCATGGGTTAAATGCTTGAATTTTTGCGATAAGGGGTGCCCTAGGCCGGAGGGCTTAGAACCAGCGGCCCGATTTCTGAGTGCTGCCGTAGGTCTCCAGCGGCGCCCACCCTGTCCACAGGAACTGGGAAAGCGTCTTCTGCGTCACGCCGAAGGTCACGAATTCGTTGGGATCCATGCCGCCTTCGTCATAGGCCCGCACGAATTCAGGGATACGCCTTAACCGCCCGAGGATATCCGCGGGGATCTCGTCGTCGATGTGTTTTACCCTCGGCAAATCCGCTTCTATGACCATCTTCTGTACGCGCGACTGGAGCGAAAACACCATATCCGCGCCCGCCATCGCCGCCAGATGATGCACGCCGCGCAGCCCCGCCGGCATGATCTTCGCCGTGATGCCCTGTGCCTTGAAAAGCCGGTAGGCATTCTCGC
>JARLHS010000189.1 GCA_031292115.1 Clostridia bacterium
GAGCCGCCTCCGGCAATGGAGAGGATATAATGCTCGCCAGTGGAGCTGCCCAGTGTATTGAGGCTCCCCCGCACAGCCTGCAGCAGCAGCGTGAAATTTGCCTTATCCGAGGGGCTGCCCTGTGTCTTGCCTCCCGAGCAGGGATATTCCCAGTCGATATTGATGCCGTCAAGCCCATAGCTGCGTAAAAAATCGGCACAGCTCCCGGCAAAGGTATTTCTGGCCTGCTGCGTAGCGGCCGCCGCGGAAAATTCACCGGAATCATCCCAGCCGCCCACTGCAAGAACGACCTTAAGGCCGGGATTTGCGGCTTTAAGGCGACGTAGCTTTGCAAAATTCGACTGATCCGTGGCAGAGTCACTGAGCCTGAGTTTATAATCGCTGCCGACGGATACGAAGGCATAATTGATGGTATTGATCTGCCGGACGTTGATTTTATCCGGTGTGAAGCCGGTGTAAGCGTCCCAGCTGCCATAATAGCCGATCAGTATTCTCTTGCCGGTGACAGTAGACGGGCTGACGGATGATCTTTGAGAGGATTTTGCCGATGAGGATGCCACCGAAGACGCCGCCGCGGGCGCGGCCGGTGATACCGGCGCAGCGGAGGATGAGGAGACCCGGCTTGGCGCCATGGCGCGCACGGCAGACTGAATGCAGGAAGACGCAGAAGAATAAGGCTGCCCGGAAGACACGCCCGTATCGGCCGCATCCGACGCGGCTGTGCCGCGCGTCGGGACTGCGGCAGAAGAACACGCCGTTAGAAGCGTCAGCAGGAGCGCAATGGCCGTGAGGCTGATTTTGCCGCCAGGCGCCCTTTTTTCGTATGTAGTTTCCATCGAGCTTCAACGCCCCATCTTTCATCGGCGGTTTTTTGCTTTGTTTTTTCCGCGAAATCACAGGCGGATAATCCCTTGGTCGATCAGCCGCCGTGGCCTACCTTCAGTTTATCAGCAAACCTTGGGCCGGGCAACCTTCAACATCTGGTAATTCATCCTTTTTAAGCATGGCCTGCCGTTTCGGGGCAGGCAATTTTTTGGGGAAAAACGAATTCTCTTTTGTCTGTCTTTGTGATATGATATTGATACGAAATAATCGTAAAAAGGGAAGCCGATAAAATTGCGGACAAGGAATTCTTTCACAGGGCACGGGTCACCGGAAAAAGCTGCTTTTCACATCAGATACCGGCACATTCTGATCGCTGCCGCAGGATGGATCCTGTTTCTTTTTCTTTTCTTTCTGTCGAAGGCCGCCATTCAGCCGATCTATTTTATTCACTGCCGCCTCGACGACCTCATCCCGTTTGAAAAGTGGGCCATTCTGCCCTACTGCCTGTGGTATTTTTATCTGGCCGGCGCCCTGCTGTATTTTGCTATCGCGTCAAAGCCCGACTTTCTCAGGCTCCAGCTCTACGTCCTGGGCGGGATGTTTCTGTGCCTGGTGATCTATATCATTTTCCCGAATGCGATCAACTTCCGCCCCACGGTCATACAGCACGACCTTCTCTCCAGGATGGTCATTCTGATGTTTTCGATTGATTCGTCAACAATGGTGATCCCGAGCATGCACGTCTTCGTTACGGTCGCTGTTCATCTGTCTTTGGCCAGCAGTAAGCTGACGCGGCGCAACACCGTTTTGATTGCACTCTCGTTTGTTGTCATGGTGCTCATCTGCGCATCCACCGTCTTTTTGAAGCAGCATTCCGTGCTGGACGTGCTCTGTGGCATCGCACTGGCATTCGCCCTCTATTACCCTGCATACCGGATAAACTGGGGTAAGCTTCTCCGACGCTGACGCTTCTTCACGGCAGCCGCGGCGTCATACTGCGCCGCAGCCGATATACGGGCCGGGCTGCGTTTGAGCAAAGGCCGAAAAAATGCCCGGGCGCTTTTCGCGCCCGGGCATTAATACGAATTCCAATTAGAAAGTCAGTCAAATAATCGTATAAACAGTTTGTTTGGAATCTGATTGGAATCCGTATGAAGCAAGAAAAACCCGGTAATTTATTTGGAAATATTCAGCTTGACTGTTACGCTCTTTTTTCCGTTGAGGAAGGATTTATCCACCCACAGGCCGTTTTTATCCCATTTCACCGGGGTGTAGAGAATTTCCGAGGTTGCCTTCAGAACTCTGCGGTATTTAAGGGTGCTCATATTGTAAACAATGATATCCGTCGTTCCGTTAAGCTCTATGTCCTTGGCGGGCTTAATCTTGTTGACGACCGCGAAGGCGATCACATTGCTTTTGTATGCCCACACCATGCCGGTATCAACCACCGTCAGATGCCTCCTGAACGTGGACGCCGTGACAATGTGCGTTTTGTGCAAAACCGCCGTTCCGTCTTCAACGGAAATGTATTGATCATTGTACGACCATTTCGGGTCATACAGCATCCCGGTCACATTGGTTGCATTCTGCTTCTTGCTCGAAACGATGATGACATAAAGGCGGGCTTTATCCGTCGCGACCTCTTTGACAACGGCTACTTCTTTCGAATCGCGGGAAACGGTGTACTGTTTGACGTTTTTGTCCTTCTTAAGGGAGGCCACGATGGCGGACAGATTTGACGACGTCTTGGGCGACGCCGCGCTGCAAATGGGAACTGACACTGCAACCAAGGCACAGACCAGCGCGACGCAACAGATTCTTTTCACTTTCATAAATACCCTACCTTCATTTCATAATCGATCCGATACTGGGCCGCCCGAAGCATATCGTCGTTTGACCTATTGGATCATCGCAGTAATATTCTATCACGAAGAATGAGAAACTCCAACATCAGAACAGTTAATAAACGGTAAAAATTTCCGTTATTTCTGTAACCGCTGTTATTGGGATGACACTATTTGTCCAAGGTAAACTGACGCGAAGGCTTTGCCGTTTAGGGGGCGTTCCGGGCGCCGAACGCGCTCTGAACGCCCCCTGGGGTCTTACTTGAATTTCGACATTTTCAGCCTCGTCGCGGCCTTCTCGTTGCCGCCCGCGGCGGATTTTTGATACCATGCCTTCGCCTTGGTCAGATCAACGCTGACGCTTCGCCCGAATTCGTACATGACGCCCGTGTAATACTCCGCTATGGCGTTTCCCTGCTGAGCCGATTGCATAAAGAACCGAAACGCCTGATCGTAGTCTTTCGGAATCCCCTGCGCCTTGTAATACATATATCCCAGATCATACTGGCCGTCCGCGTTTTGGGCGTTGGCGGAGGCCGTAAACAGCTCGAGTGCCTTCTTGTAATTCTGTGCGACGCCGGTGCCCGCCAGATATAGATTCCCCAGATTATCCTGCGCGACGGCATTCCCCTTGGCGGCGGAAAGTGTAAACCACTTAACCGCCGAAGCCGCATCCTTCTTAACGCCTTTTCCGTCACGGTAGAGGATGCCCAGACTGTTCTGTGCATCGACATTGCCCTGCGCGGCAGCCTTTTCAAGCCATTCCGCCGCCGTTGCGTCATTCTCTGCCACACCCCGGCCCGTAAGATACCCGGAGCCTATGTAATACTCCGCAGCGGTATTCCCCTGCGCTGCAGCCTTCATATACCAGCCAAACGCCGCCGAGGCATCTTGCTGAACGCCCGTGCCCGTGTCATACAGCTGCCCGAGCCTGTACTGCGCATCGACATTGCCCTGTTCAGCCGCTTTCTGATACCATTTCGCCGCCTGCGCCGCATTCTTCTCACCCGCGGTGCCGCTTTCATACAGGGCAGCCAGTGCATATTGTGCCTTCACATTGCCTCCGTTGGCAGATTTGAGAAAAAGATCAAGCGCCTTTGAGGGGCTGTAGGTGCCGGAAGCGCTGTCGTTATAGATGAGGCCTTCCTCATAATACTGCTCATCGAGCTGCTTGGGCATGAACGCCGACATGTAAGCCACCTGCACGTCGCGCCGCAGCGGCTTCACGGCGGCGATCAGCACCCCGGCGACAACCAGCAGGGCAACAACGATCAACAATACGCGAAGCGCCTTGTGGGCACGCTTCTTTCGCACGGGCGCCTCGGTGCGCGCAGGCTCCGCAACAAACGCAGATTCCAGGATGCGTGCGGTCTGACGGGTCGGCTCCTTATCCGGCGGCGGAGTCTGCCGTGGAGGCGTCGCCTCTTTCGGCGGATCATCATCGGGCGCCTCCGGCTGCGACCGGAACGAAGCATCGAGCACCTTCATCATTTCCGAATAGAATCTGTCGCTGTCGCCGCCGAAATGTTCAATGCTGTGCATCGTGCCGAACATGATCTCGTAATATTGCGAGAGCTGCGTCTCCTCCAGATAGACCGGAAGCACCGGAATACCGTTCATCAGCGCATAGTCGACCTGCTTTTTCACGGAGCTGCTCGCGTTCATGCCTTTGCTCAGATAAACGATGAACTGCCTGCATCTGCCGATCGCTCCGCTTACCTCACCGGGCAGTGTCTGGCCGTATTCCGCGCCCGCATCAAACCACACATGGCAGCCCTGCAGGATGATCCACGCGATGTCACGAGACACCTGCTCGACATCCGCCTCGCAACAGCTGACGAACACATAAGGCCCCTGGCCGGAGTATTTGAATCTCTGCGCCACGGATTCCACCTCTCAATCTATGATAAATTGGGATCTCCCGGCTTTGGGCCGAGGCCCTCCGCCGCTTTTAACACCGATTATTTACGATACCGCAAGGTACCGCGCGGTCGTGCGCGGGCAGTACGCGCGTGCTGCCTTTCCTGCGGCGTGCGCCGTTTTCCGCACAACAAAGCCCCGCCTCCGGCAGATTCGCCATACGCTGCCCGCGGCGACCGAGCTATTAAATTGTATTATACCACAAACCGTGACGGCACTCAATGTGAACGCAGAGCGAAAAGCCGTATTTTTTGCCATAATTTTGATCGGTCGATTGTTTTTTGAAGCGGAATATGCTATCATAAATAATACCTGCTGAATAAGCCTTCTGCAGCTTATTCTTGCGGCAACCCCGCAAGATTGTTCAGGAGACGGCCCAATTGGCCGCATCCGGAACAATTCAGGCCTTCTTTCCTATGTTATCGACGTTTTTTGAGATGTTCCATACGCATTAAACAGAAAACCCGTGAGGGAGGAATCATTATGAAACATTATTTTACCGAGGGCGCCACGCTGCCCGAGGCTTATCATGCCGCGCTGATGCTGCTGCAGGAAAACGGCCGGATTTATCCCTGCCCCGATTATGATACCACGATGAAAGAGATATCCCTCACCTTTTATGTGGAGAAGGCCGACGCGGAGCCCGCGATCAGCCGGCTGTTCCCGGGGGGCCACCACGAGCTTCAGCAATACAAAATGGAGATATGCGACGGCATTCTCAATTTTATGACGCAGCTGGGAGGGAACTACTGGGAATACACCTATAACCAGCGGTTTGCCTGCCAGCTTCCGTTTATACTGGATGAGCTGCGCCGTAACCCTTATTCGCGCCGGGCGACCATGAATATCCGCGATTTCGATGTCGATTCCACCAACGACCACCCCGCGTGCCTGCAGAGCATCGGCCTCTACATACGCGACGGTCTGCTGCATATGAAGATCACCATGCGCTCTAACGACGCCGTCCAGGCGACCTATATGAACGCCTTCGGCTTCATTGCACTGCAGCGCAGGCTGGCCGGCGAGCTTAGCGTCGGCGTCGGCTCCTACACGCATACCGCCTACAGCTTCCACGCATATGAGCGTTCTTTCACAACTCTTGAAAGTTATGCCCGCGATATTAGCACGAAGCCGCAGGAGGCGCTCACCTATCCGTATGAGGGCTTCTACGACGCACTCATGGAGGAAGAAATTCCCTCCATCATGAAGATGGTTGAACAGCTTAAAAAAGAGCATCATATTCAATAAGATCCTAAAGAAAGACCGGAGGGGAACGGCATGGTTTTTGAAGAAAAGCAGCGTTTCCTTAAAAACGGCACAGCCGCGCTGGCGAAAATCCATGAGCTCCTTTCCGCTCTGCCCGAGCTTCGGATATCGGAGCTTGACGCCGACAGCAGTGCATTGGTAATCGTGGATATGGTCAACGGCTTTGCGAAGGAGGGCGCGCTTTTCAGCCCGCGTATCGCGGCGCTGATCCCGGGCATCGCGGCACTTTCATTCGCATGCGCCGAGCGGGGCATCGCGAGGCTCGCCTTTGCTGACTGCCACACGGGGGTTTCTCCCGAGCTCGATTCCTTCCCTGCGCACTGTATGGCCGGCACGACTGAATCGATGCTTGTCGACGAGCTTGCACAGGCGGAGCCGGACCGCATCTTTCATAAAAACTCCACCAACGGTTTTCTTGAAGAGAATTTTCAGACATGGTTGCATGAGAATCCGCAGATCACCGCCTTTGTCGTCGTGGGCGACTGCACCGATCTCTGCATTCAGCAGTTTGCCTGTACGCTCAAGTCATGGTTTAATATGAGAAATCAGGCCGCCCGCGTGGTGGTCCCCGTAAATTATGTGGATACCTACGACGGCGGCACGCATGAGGCAGGCCTGATGAACGCCACCGCGCTTTACAACCTGTGCTGCTGTGGCATTGAGCTTGTGCTTCTGAGCTGACTTACGCCCCCGCAGGCACTATATTTATACGGCCATTCAAATTTACTGTTGCGGCATGCCGTTTTTATGGTTGCCGCGATAAATCATCAAAGAAGGCCCTTTCATGTTATCGGAAAACCGCGTCAATCTCACTATGCTTACGGATTTCTATGAGCTCACCATGGCAAACGGCTACATGCTCAACGGCGTCGGCAATAAAACCGCCTACTTTGACATGTTTTTCAGAAAAGTTCCGGACGGCGGCGGATTCGCGATCATGGCCGGTGTGGAACAGCTGATCGATTATCTGCAAAATCTGCATTTCAGCGAGGAGGATATTCAGTTCCTCCGGTGCAAGGGTATTTTTTGCGAGGAATTTTTAGAGTATCTGCGTCATTTCCGTTTCTCCTGCGACGTCTGGGCCGTGCCGGAGGGCCTGCCGATCTTCCCCGGCGAGCCGGTGGTCACGGTACGCGGCCCGGTAACCGAGGCGCAGTATCTTGAAACGATGCTGCTGCTGACCATCAGCCACCAGAGCCTGATCGCGACCAAGGCAAACCGGATTGTCCGTGCGGCACAGGGCAGGCCCGTAATGGAATTCGGCTCCCGCCGCGCGCAGGGGTACGACGGCGCCATTCTCGGTGCGCGCGCAGCCTATATCGGCGGCTGCTCCGCCACCGCCTGCACGATTGACGACCGCGACTTCAAGATCCCGGCCGCGGGCACGATGGCGCACAGTTGGGTGCAGCTTTTCAATGACGAGCTCGAGGCCTTTCGCGCCTACGCGCGCATCTACCCCGAAAACTGCGTGCTGCTCGTCGATACTTATAACGTTCTTAAATCGGGCGTGCCCAACGCCATCCGCGTCTTCAAGGAAGAGGTCGTGACGCGCGGCTTCCGCCCGAAGGGGATCCGCATTGACAGCGGCGACATCACCTATCTCTCAAGGGAGACACGCCGGATGCTTGACGAGGGCGGCTTCCCCGATGCCGGCATTGTCGCCTCCAACTCGCTTGACGAATACATTATCCGCGATATCCTTACACAGGGTGCGAAGATCGACTCGTTCGGCGTGGGAGAGCGGCTCATCACTTCGCGCTCCGAGCCTGTTTTCGGCGGCGTCTACAAGCTGGCCGCCGTGGAGGAGGACGGGCGCATCGCGCCGCGCATCAAGATCAGCGAAAATGTGGGCAAGATCAACAACCCCTGCTTCAAGCAGGTATGGCGACTCTATGACAGGACGTGCGGCAAAGCCATTGCCGACGTCATTACCCTCGCAGACGAGGTGATCGACGACACGAGGCCATATGAAATCTTTGACCCCGAGTTTACCTGGAAGCGCAAGCGGGTCACCAATTTTATCGCATGCCGCCTTCAGCAGCCCCTTTTTGAAAAAGGACGCTGTGTCTACCGGAGCCCGGCGCTCAGCGAGATACGGGATTTCTGCCGCGATCAGGTGGGAACTCTCTGGGACGAAGTTCTTCGTTTTGAAAATCCGCACGGCTATTACGTAGATCTTTCCCCGAAGCTGTGGGATATCAAGAAGGATCTGCTTGAGGAATATTCCATTAAATGATCTCTGCCCAATCTATCTCAAAGCGATAGATTGGGCAGACTATCTTTGCAATTGACAGAATATTTCGGGTCTTTTCTCATGTGCCTAAGCTGCGTTTTTGAATTGCTCAGTGCCTATTCACGATTGAAACAGAAGCGGCATGAGCGAGCAGCACCACAAACCGGCGTCGGTAAAAGGGAGGCATTTTTCGGTGACGTTGACCACTCTCATCAGCATTATCAGCATCCATTTTTATTCTCTCACCATTTTGACACTGATCACCATCAATCTTCGCAAGTGTGTTGAAATGGATAACCACCTCCTGCGTATGCTGTATCATCTGGTTCAGGTGACAATGGTCGCCATTTCGGCCGACCTTTTATCATGGGTGCTGGACGGCCGGAGCGGAAATCTGATGCGCTTTTTCGTTTTCGCCACCAATATCATGTACTATTTTTTCGTCCCCCTGACAGCGATCCTTTCCTATATGATCGTTGTCTATATGACCGAACATGAAAAGATGTTTTCGCACGGAAGACTGGCATACTGCATAACCGCTTATGCGGCTGTCGTGCTCATCGCGGCAACAGACCCGCTGACGGGTTTTGCCTTTACCGTCGATGCTGCCAACCGTTACCACCGCGGCCAGCTGTTCCTCGTCATGTTTTTGCTTATTTTTTCTCTTATGCTGCTCACTGTCATCCACATCTACAGCCACCGCAGCGAGCACCTCTTTGATCTGCTGGCAGCGCAGCTATTCTGGCTGCCGCCCGTTGTCGGAGCCGTCGGGCAGATTCTTATTCCCGGGGCCAACCTGATGCTTGCCGGCGTGACGATAGCGATCCTGTTGCTTTACATCGGCCTTCAGACCAAAAGCAACCGCCTTGACTACCTGACGGGCGTGCACAACCGGCGCTATCTCGACGATTTCATTAATTTTAAGGTGCGGCAGAACGCGTTCTCCGCGATCATTATGGATATCGATCATTACAAATTGATCAATGACAACTATGGCCACCATATCGGTGACGAGGTGCTGATAACCGTTGCGTCGATCCTCAAGGTTTCCACCAGGCAATACGACTGCGTTGCGCGCTATGGCGGCGATGAATTCGTAATCGTCATCAATTCCCACGACAGGGATGTGCTCTATACGGTGATCAGCCGCATCAATTACCAGATCTTTCAGCTCAACAACAGCAGCGGTTATCCGTTTATTCTCTCTCTGAGCATGGGCTACGACGTATTCAATGCCGAGTCGTATAAAACAGGCAAGGATTTCGTCAAGCACATTGATGCGCTGATGTATGCCAACAAGCAGAAAAAGCCCAGGCAGCTTGAGCTGAAAACCAAGCTGGACGACACGATCCGGCATAATGAGCCCACACATTGAAGATGCTTGTGATGCCTGACCGGTATCATTCCCAAAATGCCAGAATCGGGACACAGGGGGCACGGCGATGGCCGTGCCCCCTGTGTCTGCCTGCGCTGTGTGACGCGCGCCTCAATAAAACTGGGGCGGGATATCGGGATTGTTTTCCTCCTGCTCATCCAGGCAAAAGGTCGCACAATCGGTTTCCTCGCATGTCTCTGCGTCTTTCGGACGGATCTCGATGTACTCCGCGCCGCAGCGATCCCCCGACATATAGTAGTGGCAGCTGTCGACAACACAGCGCACACCTTTGTTGGGCGTGCTCATCTTTTCCCTGCGATTGATATTCATCGTATTCCTCCTTTTCTGAATTTTCGGCTCCGTCATTCAATTCTCCATTTTAAAAGGCAAGCTAATCGCATGTTCCCGCGAGAAACGTATTTAACGGCTCTCATGGCGGCTTACGCCGTCTTCCGCATTGCGGCAGACATTATACCGCGGATACCACCCGCAGTATAATGTGAGAATAGTATTGTTTGCAGCGCCGCGCGCATCTATGCATAACCGTCATTTCAATTTAAAAGAGTATCCGGTCAAAAAGGCACAGTCGCAAAAAGCATGCGCACGGCGCCTTTTTGCAGGGCATTGAGTCATGATCGGTAGGATGCCAAATTGAAATCGGCATAAAAAACAACCGGCACGGGCGGCTTTTGCCGCCCGTGCCGGTCTGTGTGGCGCCGCACGTCTATTTCTTTGACTTATGCTTTTTCGATTTCTTCGAAGAGTATTGCGCCTTTGAAGCGCCCTGCGGCTTCGGAGAATTCGCAGCGGCGGGTGCCTTTATCGATGCTGACGGCTTTGCCTGCGCGCCCGAAGCATTCTGAGTTTTCACTGCGGACGGGGCCAACGGCGCCGTGCTTTCGGTAACAGCAGGGGCGGAAGATGCCTTCAGAGCCGCCTTTGCCGCTTTCGCGGCCTGCAGAGCGAGCTTCTTGCGCTGCTCCTTCTTCTCCTTATGCTCCTCCCAGCTGACCCAAAGCGGGCCCGCGATGCAGATGGTCGAATAGGCGCCCGTTGTGACACCGACCATCATCGGCAGCGCAAAATCGCTGATGGAGGTAAGGTGGGCGATTGCTGAAACAACAAAGACGACTGTGATGGATACAAACACCACGAGCGTGGTATTGATCGACCGCGTGAACGACTGGTTGATACTCTTGTTGACGATATCCTTGAAACTCATTTTGCTGCCGACAAGGCGGCGGTTCTCACGGATACGGTCGTAGATGACGATGGTGTCGTTGATCGAAAAGCCGAGGATCGTAAGCAATACCGCCACAAAACTGTCGTTTAGCGGTATTCGGAAGATCGAAAAGGCCGCGTAGGCCATCAGCAGGTCATGCACTAGCGCGATAAATGCCGTAATACCGGCCGGAAGCCCGCCGATACGGCGGAACCTCACCCAGATATAAAGGATGATCAACAGCGAGGCGAGCGCGACCGCGAAGATGCTCGTCTGGAAGAAAGCCTGGCCTTCCGAAGCACCGACGGTGTTAAAGTCGTACTTCTGCAGGTTATACGTCTTGAACGCTGTGTTCATCTTGGTATAAAGATCTTCCACCTGTGTATTCGTCAGGTTCTTATTATCGAGCTCAAAGACGATATGCTGGCGGCTTGAGACGCTTTTAGTGATATCGGTATCCAGATAAGCGGAGACCTGCGAGCCCAGCACCTGCGAGGCAATTGTCTGAGCCTTGTCTTTGTCGGCATTGGCCATCTTGCCGTCCTTGGTCGATGGATCGGTATAGGAATACTCAATGACGGTGCCGCCTTTAAACTGGATGTCGAGCTTGACGCCCAACGCAAACGGCAGCGAAACCAGGATGCCGATGGCAATCAGTGTGATGGAGATGGTGTAGAAAATTTTACGCTTGCCTATAAAATCAATGTTTGTCATTTCGCCACCGCCTCCCCGTATAAGAAATTGTTGCGCATGGAGTCATATTTTGAAATGGATTTCAGCATATAGCGGGAAGCGATGATGCCCATAACGAAGTTGAACACCACACCGGCCACCAGCGTGAAACCGAAGGATTTAACCGACGCGGAGCCGTAGCACAGCAGGATGATTCCGGCGATGAGCACCGTAACATTGCCGTCGAAAATGGCGGTAAAGCTGCGCTCAAAGCCCAGGTCGATGGCCCCGTCAAGGGTTCTGCCCTCACGGAGCTCCTCCTTGATGCGCTCGGCCGTGATGATGTTGCAGTCGACGCCCATGCCCACGGAAAGGATCAGGCCGGCGATGCCGGGCAGCGTGAGCGTGTAGCCGAAGACCAGCAGCGACAGGATCATGCCGGCCATATGTCCGCACAGGCAGAGGCAGGCGATTAAGCCCGGCAGCCTGTAATAGAAGATCATAAATAGACAGACGAGAATGAACGCGATCAGGCCGGCCAGCAGCATGACATTAAGCGCATTGAGACCCAGCTGCGGGCTGATGGAGCTGTAGTTGCTGCTCACAAGAGCAAACGGCAGCGCGCCTGCGTTGATCATCTTTGCGAGATCGTTGGCCGACTTCGAGGTGAAATCCGTGCCTTCGATCACGCAGGTGCTTGATGTAATCTGGCTGTCTACCGTCGGGGCCGAAAGCAGCTTGCTATCCATGTAAATGCTGATGGTCTTCCCCGTAAATTCTTTCGTTGCAGAGGAGAACTTCGCCGTGCCGGCAGACGACAGAGTGAGCTCTACGTAATAGGAGCCTTTAAGAGTGGAGCCCGACTCCACGGGCTTGGCGGCCGCACTCTTGACATCGGCGCCCGTGAGGATGACATTCCCGTTGGGGTCCTTAAATGTGAGGGTAGCCATTGTACCAAGCTTGCTGATGGCATCTTCGGCACTGTAATCGGTCGTGCCCTTCGGCCACGGGAATCGAACGATGATCGTACCCTTGCTGGAGTTGGGGACGACGGTCCTGTCTGTAATTTTGAGGTCGTCCAGACGACTGTTGAGAATATCATAGGCCTTTTGCACATCGGTGCTTGTAACCGCCTGGCCTGCCGCCAGTTTTGGCGCGAACGTGACATCGACGCCGCCCTGGATATCGATACCCAGGCTCAGGCCGTCGTTCATTGCGCCCTTAAGCAGCCATTTCTCGGTATCGCCCTGATTGGGTAGACGAATGCCCACCACCGTGACGTAGGAAAGCACCGCTATCAGAATCAGGACGATGAAAAAGGCCGGTTTTCCTGCATGCTTGTACACGTATTTCATCCTCCATCTTCAACGTTAAACACTGAGTACTATTATATTGGCTGTATTGCAAATTGTCAATAAAATAAGGCGGGATGTCGGCGCGGATTATGTCGGAACCATGAATAACCCCGTCATCCGGCGTCAGACCTTCAGCTCGGGATTTTCACCCAGAAGCGCGCGGTTTTTCTCCAGCACCGGGCGAACGCAGTCGCGCACGAATTCCTCCACCTGCTGCTCTGCGCGGCCCGTGTAGCGCGAAGGCTCAAGCAGGCCGTCCAGCTCGCCCTTTTCAAGGCCGAAGGCCGGGTCGGCGCAAATGCGCTCGAGCAGGTCGTTGGGCAAGCCCTCTTCCTTGACGCACTTTGCCGCCGCAAGCGAATGCACGCGCAGTCTCTCGTGAAGCTCCTGCCTGTCGCCGCCCTTTTTGACGGCGCTCATCATGATGTTTTCCGTCGCCATGAACGGCAGCTCATTTTTTACGCGCTGCGCGATC
Source organism: Clostridia bacterium (assembly GCA_031292115.1). Lineage (GTDB taxonomy): Bacteria > Bacillota > Clostridia > Oscillospirales > Ethanoligenentaceae > JARLHS01. Next base: position 13,188 of record JARLHS010000189.1, read on the forward strand.
ACCCTGGGATAAACCACGAGCCCGTCGGTGATATTGATATAAAGGCTGAGAATGGCGTCGCAGGCCAGAAACGCCTCGGCGACGGCGACGCGCCTGTTGGCGGAATCGTCGAGCGTACGTTCAAACCACTGCGTCGCCGCGGTGAAATCGGGGTTGAGCGAATCGACCATCACATATCGGGCGAGCGCCGTCATGCGCTCGCAGCGCATCGGGTTGCGCTTGTACGGCATGGCCGAGGAGCCGATCTGGTGTTTCTCAAAGGGCTCCTCCATTTCCTTGAAGCTCTGGAGGATACGCAGGTCGTTGGAAAACTTCGAGGCGCTCTGCGCGATGCCCGAAAGCGCCGCCAGCACGAAGCTGTCGACCTTGCGCGAATAGGTCTGGCCCGAAACCGGCACGACGCCCTCAAAGCCGCAATCCTCAGCGATAAGCTGCTCGAGGCGTTTGACCTTCTCACCGTCCCCGCCGAAAAGCTCCATGAACGAGGCCTGGGTTCCGGTCGTCCCCTTCGAGCCCAGCAGCCGCAGGCCGGCAATGCGGTATTCCACCTCTTCGAGATCCATCAGTAGCTCATTGATCCACAGTGTGGCGCGTTTACCCACCGTCGTGAGCTGCGCGGGCTGCAGGTGCGTATAGGCGAGCGCGGGCAGCTCCTTGTATTTCAGGGCAAAATCCGCCAGCCGCGCGATCACGTTGATAATCTCGCGCCTGAGCAGCCGCAGCGCGTCACGCATGACAATGATATCGGTGTTGTCGCCCACATAGCAGGACGTCGCGCCCAGGTGGATAATGGGCTTGGCCGTCGGGCACTGGAGGCCGTAGGCGTAGACATGCGACATCACGTCGTGGCGGACTTCCATCTCCCGCCGCTCGGCATCCTCAAAGTTGATGTCGTCGGCGTGGGCTTCCAGCTCGCTGATCTGCGCGTCGGTGATATCCAGCCCGAGCTGCTGCTCAGCCTTCGCAAGCGCGATCCACAGCCGGCGCCAGGTACGGAATTTTGTTTCTTCAGAAAACAGCCGCTGCATCTCGGCACTCGCATAGCGCGTGCTGAACGGGCTTTGATAACTGCTCTTTGACACGATCCGATCCCCTCTTTATCATTGCTTCGGCAATTGAATATGCCCCGTTTTGATTATAAACTGACTGCCGAAGTAATATCGGCCCTGCGTGGTTTTTTGAAGCAAAATTTTCGCGCGGCCGTATGAATACGATTACGGCGAAATCATTGGATGATGTGCGATATCGATCAACCGCCGCAATATGGGGCGGCAGGGTGGGCAGAAGTGCCTCCGGCTAACAATCTCCCCCGCCGCTTTTAAGACTTTCGAGATAGTCCCTGTCCTGCTGCGTAAGCTCCGCCGTTTCAAGCAGGTCGGGGCGGCGGCGCAGTGTCCGCTCGAGCGCCTTGTGCCTGCGCCATGCCACAATGTTGGCGTGATGGCCGCTGAGCAGCACCTCGGGCACGGCCCGCCCCATGAATTCCGCGGGCCGCGAATACTGCGGGTATTCAAGCAGACCGGAAGCGATGCTCTCGTCGCGCCAGCTTTCTTCCCCGGCAAGCACGCCGGGCACGAGCCTTGCGACTGCATCCGCCACCATCAGCGCGGGCAGCTCCCCGCCCGTGAGCACAAAATCGCCCGCCGAAAGCTCTTCATCGGCGAGCATTTCGATCGTACGCTCATCAACGCCCTCATAGTGCCCGCACAGGATGGTAACCATGGGCATCTGCGAGAGGCGCAGCGCGTCACACTGCCTGAAAACGGCGCCCTGCGGCGACATATAGATGAAATGCGGCCGCACGCCGCACTGGCGCACAACCTCTTCAAAGCAGTCGAAGATCGGCTGCACCTGCATGATCATGCCTGTTCCGCCGCCATAGGGATAATCGTCGACCTGCCGCTGCCGGTTGGTGGTGTAATCGCGGATATTGTGGCAATTGACTTCAAGAATGCCGCTTTTCACGGCGCGGCCGATGATGCTCTCATTCATGACAGCCTCGCACATCTGAGGAAAAAGCGTCATCAGATCAATCCGCATGGTCAAACATCCCTTTTAACGGCGTAATGAGCATTTTCCCGAGCCCGAGATCGACGCCCTTCACGACCGCCTTCACGGCGGGGATGAGCACCTCGCGCCCGTCCGGGCAGGCAACGGTATAATAGTCGTTGCACGGCGCCCTGCCCACTTCGCTCAGTGTGCCGTAGATAAGGCCCGTCGAGGCGTCCGCGATCTCGAGGCCGATCAGATCCTGCTCAAAGTAGCTGCCCTCGGGCAGCGTCACGCATTCCCTGTCGAAATAGAGGATCCTGCGTACAAGCGCCGCGGCCGCGTCAATGCCGTCAACACCCTCAAACCCCGCGACAAAAAGCCCCTTTTGCGCCCGTGAGCCCGCTACCTTCCGGTAGCCGCCGCCCTCGTCGTCAAAATAGAAGCCTTCAAACTGCAGCATAAATTCCGGCGAATCGCACCAGGGCCGGATACGAACCAAGCCCTCAAGCCCCTGCGTCGAAACGATCTGCCCCGCTTCAAGAAAACGTTTTGCCATTTTGTTTTCAGTCGATTTCAACGGCGACCCTGTCGTTCTGCCTGTTTGCCGCCGCGCGCATCACGGTGCGGATTGCCTTTGCGATGCGCCCCTGCTTGCCGATGACTCGCCCCATATCGCCCTCGGCAACATGCAGGTGCAGCACAACCGTGCCGTCCTCGAGCGTGTCGCCCTCGGTAACGCTGACGGCGTCGGGGTTTTCAACCAGCCCCTGCGCCAGAGCAATGAGAAGTTCCTTCATAAAGTTCAGTCCTTTCAGGCGTTAAGGTCTGCCTATATAACACAATGAGGTTTAAAGATTGCTATCGAACCTGCAAAGCCACTGTGCTATATATGCGCAATGCCATTACGCTGCGCGCTCGCGTCAGCGAAATTTCGCACGCGCCATGGCGCCCAGCCACTGGCCGCGGTCACCCTCAATACATCGCAACACGGTCACAGACTATAGTTGCGATGCAGAGCGGTTATTTTTCTTCCGGTGCGGGCGCGGGCTCGGCTGCCGCCGCAGCTGCGGACGTGATGCTCTTTTTAAAGAGCGCCTTGACGGTATCGGTCATCTGAGCGCCGTTCTCGATCCACTTTTTCGCCTTTTCGACGTCAATCTTTACAACAGCGGGATTCTCGAGCGGATTGTAATAGCCGATCTCCTCAATGAAGCGGCCATTGCGGGGAAATCTGGAATCGGCGACAACGACCCTGTAAAACGGCTCCTTTTTTTTGCCCATGCGGCGAAGCCTGATCTTGACTGCCATGTGGTTGCACCTCCGGTAAATATTCATATATAAAACGAAGATTCGTTTATATATCTAATGAAACGGCATGAACGGGCGTCTTTTTGATTTTTTCATGCTTCCCATCTGCTTCATCATCTTCTGCATCTCAGCAAACTGTTTGAGCAGACGATTGACATCCTCCACGCGCGTGCCGCTGCCCGCCGCGATTCTGCGTTTGCGGCTGGGGTTGATGAGCTCGGGCTTTTGGCGCTCGCGGCCTGTCATCGAGGTGATGATGGACTCCGAGCGGTAAAACTGCTTTTCGTCGATATCGACGTCCTTGAGCTGGCTGCCTATGCCCGGCAACATTTCGATCACCGATTTGATCGGGCCCATACTGCGCAGCTGCCGCAGGTTGTCAAGGAAATCGTTGAAATCAAAGCTGTTGCTGCGGATCTTCTGCTCAAGCTCATGCGCCTTTTTTTCATCGACCTGCTGCTGCGCCTTTTCGATCAGCGTGAGCATGTCGCCCATGCCGAGAATGCGCGAGGCCATCCTGCCCGGATGAAAAGGCTCAAGCGCGTCAAGCTTTTCACCGGTGCCGATGAGCTTGATCGGCGTGCCCGTGACGGCCTTGACCGAGAGGGCGGCGCCGCCGCGCGTATCGCCGTCGGTTTTTGTAAGGATCAC
>JARLHS010000190.1 GCA_031292115.1 Clostridia bacterium
CATCAGCCGGACGGTAAGGGGTACAGCGACCGCGTTACATTTTCCGCCTGACGGTAAAAGATCTCAAGGGAAGGCAAAAAAACAGGGTTTGGGGCGCGCAACACGCCCCAAACCCTGTTTTGCTACGCAGATACAAGGAGCTTCTTCATTCTTTAATGCCGAAACCGATCCATCGCCCATCGATATCTTCAATCGCGAATTCACGATTATGATAATCGGTTTTGGATAAAGTCCGTACGATTTTGACGCCTCGGTGTTCAAATTCCTCTTGCAGTTCCTCCTGATGGTCGGTGATGAAGTATGCGTCATACCCGTAGCCGTAAAGCGTATGGTTGGGGATGACTTGCTGCCCGTTGGATTTTGTCAGTATTATTTCCGTTGAATCGCGATACAGGCAGATATGCGGCTCTTTTGCATCTAAATAGGGAACAGGGGTAAATCCCAAATTCTTTTGGTAGAAATCAGCCGTTCTTGCGATATCGTTTGTCGGAAACACACAGTGCGACATAAACAATCTGCCCATCTGCCCCATCCTTCCGTTCCGTCTGCATTCAAAACGATTATCACGGTCGCTCTGCCTGCCGGATCCCCGAAACGACGCGCTCGAAGCCGGCGTAATCTTTGCGGATGCGGATGCCTCCAAGCCCCGCGTCGGCAAGGATCTGCGCCACGATGCCCGCCTGATCGAAGCCGGTCTCGAAGGCGGCCATGCCGCCCGGCTTCAGAAGGGCCAGCCACACAGGCGCGGCGCGGTAGAAATCGAGCCCGTCTCCGCCGCCGTCTAGCGCGAGAAGCGGCTCATACCCGCGCACCGATTCGTCAAGAAGCGGCAGCTCGCCGCTGCGGATATACGGCGGGTTGCAGAGCAGCAGGTCGAAGCCCCGCCGCAGCGGCTCCCCGCATGCGCCCGTGAGCATGTCTCCGCGCAGCAGATGCACGCGCTGAGCGACGCCGCAACGCGCGATGTTTTCACGCGCATAGCCGAGCGCCGCGTCGGAGCAGTCGAGCGCCCATACTTCACATTGAGGAACAAACGACGCAAGGCTTGCCGCGATGCAGCCGCTGCCGGTGCAGAGCTCAAGTGCGCGCGCGGGCGTCTCGCAAAGCGCAGGCCGGCTCTGAAGAAAGTCGATGCCGGTTTCCACGAGCAGCTCGGTGTCGGGGCGCGGGATGAGCACGCCCGGGCCGACACCAAAGCGCAGGCCCATAAACTCCCATTCCCCAAGGATATACTGCAGCGGCTCGCCCTTCTCGCGCCGCGCCAGATCAGTGAGGATACCCGCGGCGTCGATCAGGCGGTCGCCGTCGAGAGACAGCCCTTCGCGCCTGAGCCCCGTGTGCTTCTCAATCAAACAGGCGGCCTCGAAGGCGGCTCCTTCAATTCCCGCCGCCGCAAGCCGCCTTTTCGCTTCGGTATATGCCGCCTGGGCAGTCATCGGATGCGCTGTGTGTGCGCTGCTCATTGCCCGGTTTCCTGCTTCGGGACGCGTTTGGCCCGGGAATCAAGAAAAATGGCTTCGGCAAGCCCGGCCGCGCCCGAAACGCCCAGCCAGACTCCGAGTATCCTCAGGCCGATGTCATTGATCCCCTGTGTATCGGTCAGGCTGAAAATCAAGGCGATGATCGCCCATACCAGCAGAATGCCCGGCAAAAGGTATTTTACGGCACGATGTTTCACTTTTGAAAGCAAATAGACCACCCACGTGACGGCCGCCGCGGCAAGAATCAACGCTCCAAGAAACTGGAGGACGACGATGCTCAAAAGAATCTGCCCCCTTCTACCATTTATCGTCCTCACGGTTGCCCGTAAGCACGGCCTTGAGCGCTGTAAGCGCGACCTCGATCTGCCCGTCGTCCGGCTCCCGCGTCGTGAGCTTCTGCAGCCAGAGACCGGGAGCGAGCAGAAACCGCTTGACGGAGGTGTCGTGCCTGCCCGCAAAGCGGATGATCTCATACGAGATGCCGACCACGAGCGGCAGCAGCAGCACGTGCAGCAGGATACGCAGGTAAATGACGTTCCATGTAACGAATGAAAAAACAAGGATACTTACGATCAGGACGATCAGCAGGAAGCTTGTGCCGCAGCGCGGGTGCAGACGCCCGCATTTGCGCGCGTTTTCGACGATGAGCTCGTCGCCGTGCTCGTAGCAGAAAATGCTCTTGTGCTCGGCACCGTGGTATTGGAAAACACGCTGGATATCTTTCATCTGCGAGATCGCCGCAAGGTAGCCGATAAAGATTACGATGCGGATCAGGCCTTCCAGCAGCGTTTTGATCCAGCCGACCCCGGAGGAGTCAAGCGCGCCCTTCATGAAGTTGACAATCGTCGCGGGCAGCACGATAAAGAGCCCGACGGCGATTACGATGCCGATCAAAAACGAGAACCCCGTCAGCGCATTCTGGGTTTTGTCACGTTTGGCCTTTTCCGCCGGATCCACGGCCGGCTCCTCTTCCTCCTGCGGCATGGAAATATCCGCCGAGCGCATCAGGCATTTGGTGCCGAATACGAGCATTTCGACAAAATTGACAATGCCCCGAAGAAACGGAAGCTTCAAAAAAGCGAGCTTATCCTTGGCACTCACCGTTTCCCATATGTCGGTGGTGATCGTGCCGTCCGGCGCGCGCACCGCCATTGAGGCGACCTTCGCGCCGCGCATCATTACGCCCTCGATCACGGCCTGCCCGCCTATCATTGTGCGATGGTTTTTTGCTGCCATGTTTTAAACCCTTTCTTTCCGACCCCGGCCGTTTCTCTCTCAGCCGGTCGTTTTGAGGAGCTCAGCCCAAATAAATCGGCAGGATGATGCTGACCTTTGTGCCTTCGCCCGGCCGGCTGTTAATATCGAGGTGGCCGCCGTGCATGTTGACGATCTCTTCGCAGACGGCAAGGCCGATGCCCGTGCCGCGCCGCGTGGAGGTGCCCTTGTAGAATTTTTCCTTGACGTGCGGCAGGTCGGTCTGCGAGATGCCGCAGCCCGTGTCGCCGATTGTCACGACGAGATTGCTTTCCTGCTGTGCAGCGTTCACCGTCACGGTGCCGCCGGGGTCGGAATATTTGAGCGCGTTATCGACGATATTGACGAAAACCTGCTTGAGCTTATCCTTGTCGGCCATCACAGGCGGCAGGCTTTCGGGCTCGTTGAAGACAAGCGAAACTCCCTCGCGCTTTGCCCTGTCTGAAAACATCAGCACGGCCTCGCCGAGCTCGGCCACTATGTCCAGTTTGTCCGGTATGAGCTTAAAGCGCCGGCTCTGAATACGCGAGAAGTCGAGAAGCTCCTCCACCATGGTGGAAAGTCGTTCTGTCTCTTCAATGATCACGCCCATGCCCTTCGCCAGCGTTTCGCGGTCGGACGGGCCGGAGGAAAGGATGGTTTCGCCCCAGCCGCGTATGGCGGTGAGCGGGGTTCTCAGCTCATGCGAAACGGATGAGATAAAGTCGTTTTTCATGCGCTCGGCGGCGTCAAGCTCGCCGGCCATAAAGTTCAGCGTGTCGCAAAGCTCGCCGATCTCGTCGTCGTACTTCTTGCCGATGCGCGCCTCGAGGTCTCCGGAGGCGATGCGGCGCGCGGTGGAGCCGATTTCGCGTATCGGCACGACGATGGAATTGACGAAATAGGTGCCCGACATGATGCCGAACAGCATGATCGTCACACAGATCAGCCCGCTGATCAGGATAAACGTGGCAATCTGCATGTCGACCTTGGAAAGCGAGACCACATAGCGCGCGGCGCCGATCTTGGTGCCGTCCGAGCTGTAAAGAATCGAGGTGACGGCCATGATCTTTTCGCCCGTCTCAGCGCTGTAACCGTCCCACTCGCCGATGCCGTTGGAAGCCTCGACGGCGTTTTTAAAATCGGTCGTCGGGGTCAGATCCACCGGCATGAAGCCGCTTGAAGTAATCAGCACGGTGCCGTTGCGGTTGAGCATCACCAGCTCCATCTTATCCTTGTCGAAGAATGTTTCGACCGAGCGCTTGGCCAGCGAATAATAATCCGAAGACTGCGATTTGAGCAGCAGGCTGAAATTATTGCTGTTGGTCCGCGCGATGGAGATGACGCTTTGCATGACACTGTTATAGAAATAGCTTCGCACCGCGATCGCGAAAAAGACCCACATGACGGCAAGGATCGCGAAAATAACGCCCATGCCGTTAAAAAGCCACCTGCGTGTGATGCCCTTGATAACCATTCGTCACTCCTGCTTTGCGTCCCATTTGTAGCCGTAGCCCCATACGGTCTGGATATAGGCGGGGTTGGAGGGCTCATCCTCGATTTTCATGCGCAGTCTGCGGACGTTGACGTCGACAATCTTGAGCTCACCAAAGTAGTCCTGCCCCCAGACATGGTTCATCACGTCGCTGCGGCTCAGAGCCGTGCCCGGGTTTTCAAGGAAATAGCGCATGATCTGGTATTCTACCTGCGTCAGCTCAATCTGTTTGCCGTTTTTGACAAGCGAGCGGGTGCGCACATTCAGTATGAATGGGCCGGATTTCAATTCCTCCGAGACCGGAGCCGTTTCGGTATCGATGGCAAGTCTGCGGCAAAGCGCGTCGATCCTTGCCACAAGCTCGGAGGGGCTGAAGGGCTTGGTGACATAGTCGTCCGCGCCGATCATCAGGCCGCCCACCTTGTCGAGCTCCTGCGTGCGGGCCGTGAGCATGATGATGCCGATGGTTTTGCTTTTTTCGCGCAGACGGCGGCATACATTGAAGCCGTCGATGCCCGGCAGCATGATGTCAAGCAGCGCGATAACAAAATCACCCTTGTTGATGTCGTAGATATTCAGCGCCTCTTCGCCCGAGGAAGCCTCAAAAACGGCATACCCCGCGCGTTTGAGGTTGATGGTGACAAATTCCCGAATGGCACTTTCGTCCTCGACGACCAGTATATTTTTCGGCATTCTGAATTTTCCTTTCATTCACGGTTTAGTCCGCATATATCCGGCAGAGAGGATACTCCTCTGCCTTTTACTGCGGCGTGTAAAGCCTCAGCCTCTGCAGAACTTCCGACTCCGGGAGGTGTAGGCCATCGTCTCTCGTGTTCACATTCCCCAGCCTGACAGCGTAGACACTCTCGTTATCCTCAAGCGCCCGGATGAGGCCGCTCTTGTCTGAAAGCGCCTTCCATTCGGCCTGGGAATAGGTATCCACCTCAAAGAGCAGGGCGCCGCCGAGCGGCACGCTCTTTTGATACCGGCGGAAATACCAGATGGTGCCGTTTTTCTGGCTCTGTACGGTAACATTGTCTTCCC
>JARLHS010000191.1 GCA_031292115.1 Clostridia bacterium
AATAATATATTCTTTTTGGGTTAAATAATTTTTGAAAAAAAAAAACCCCCGGGGGGCGTACTATGACAAGCGGGTTACCGGCGGCGCGGGATTTTTTTTGGCCCCCCAATAGGCCGCCCCAAAAAAGGCGGAGTGGCCGCGGGGGGAAAGCACGGTATGGGGGCACCGGCTTGCGGCAGATACAGGGCATGGCCACCTTCCCCGCAGACGGCACAACGGAGCCCCTGAAACCGGCGCTCATCGTCGGCAGGGGCCCCGTTGCGTCTTCCCACCCGGGGGCCGGGCCGGGAATTAACCGCTCAGCCGGCGGCGGAATTGTGCGGCGCCGCCGCGGCGGGGATCCCGAAGAGGGCCGCACGGCCGTTCCTTCGCTTACTCAGGGCTCAGAATTGCTTCGGAAATTAAATATGTTACATTTTAATAGGGGCGGGTCGCCGATGTGATGTGTGGCCATGCGCGGTTTTGCTCGGCAAAACCATCGCGCGGCTAAGCTGAATCAATTACGGCAAATTTTCAGGAGCATACGCTAAGCTTATCAGCTGCCGTAATATCATCACAGGGATCGGCTACCTTCTGTCGCCGCAGTTGCAGTTGCCGGCGGGGGAAGTGTCGTCGAGATCGCAGAAGCGGGGCGGGTAAAACTCGTTGGTCGGGAATTTGAGGCTCTTGAAGAGCTCGCAGGGGTCGCCGGTCGAGGAAGTGCACTCCTTGTCGGGGATGCAGAAATCATAAGCCGGGATCAACATTTGTACATTCCTCTCGATTTTAACGATGGAGAACAATCCGAGTGTGACGTGCGCTGTTTTGATGGGCACCACGAGGCCGACGCTGCCGGTGAGCTTGTTGGTGAATGCCTTGGGCAGCTGGCAGCCTTCGGTGGGGCATTCGCACTCGATCAGCTTTGCCGCGAGGGTAATCGGGTCAACGGCTTCTACGACAGCCTTTGGCAGATTCGTCGCGGAATTATCCTGCTCGTCGTCCGCGTTGTTGACGAATTCGGAGCTGAAAATCTTGACATTGCCTTCGCTGCCGTAAAGGATGACCTTTTTGTTGAAGCTTGCCACGCCGCAGACGACATGAGCCTTGCCGCACGGGGTCTCATACGCCTCAAGCACCACATGGAAGCAGAAGGTAATGTCTACGGCATAAAACCCTCTGTTGAACTGGATCGGTTCGACGTCTATAAACACGTTGAAGAGCTCTGCGCCGCGGCTCTTTACGGCAACCGAATTGTTTATAATCGTCTGGTCTTCGTCATTAAAGTATACTCTTAAATCTTCAAGGCAATCCTTGTCGCTGCAGCTGTCGTAGACGCGTTTCGCATCGATGCAGACGGCTTCCTTGAAGGTCTGATGCCCGCTGTTGACCGCGGGCGATGCCTTGCTATCCGCCATAAGTATCCTCCTATGAAGTAATATGAAGATAAACTTCAATATATTTTATGATCAAATCCAACTTATGTGAAACAAGGCGTAAAAAAATCTTGGCGGCAGCGCTTCTGCCGGGGGCTTTCTGCCCGGCGTGGGTAACGTTTTGCCGGAATTGACGGGCGGAATGCCCAAATTTGCTAAAACTCTTCATTCTAATGATTGACAAGGCCGCGCGGGCAGCGTAGAATAAGTGGAAATACAGGAGAAGTTGACGGAACCAGGCGGTGAATTCATGTTTTCCAAGCTTTCCAGCCTTGGGCTTTATGGCATGGATGCCTATATCGTCGATGTTGAAGCGGACATTTCTCAGGGGCTGCCGGCTTTTGATGTGGTCGGCCTGCCGGATATCGCCGTCAAGGAATCGCGCGAGCGCGTGCGCTCCTCGCTGAAAAACTGCGGCTTCGATTTTCCCGTGAGCCGCATCACGATCAACCTTGCGCCCGCCGACGTGCGCAAGGAGGGCCCCGTCTATGATCTCCCGATGCTGCTTTCGCTGCTTTGCGCCACGCGTCAGCTCGATTCCCCCGGGGAAGGCTGCGCGTTTGCGGGCGAGCTTTCGCTCAACGGCGAGGTGCGCGGCGTCAACGGCATTCTGCCGATGGCCATCAAGGCGCGCGAAGCGGGTTTCAGGCGGTTTTTCATCCCCGGTGACAACGCGGCCGAAGGCTCGGTCGTCGAGGGCATCGAGATATACCCCGTTAAGACCGTCGCACAGCTGATTTCACATCTCACGGGCAGGGAGCAGATCACCCCCTGCCGGGCCGGGGATTTCACGCAGGAGCGCTCCGCGGCGCTCGTGCCGGATTTTGCCGATGTCTGCGGCCAGCTTGAGGCGCGCCGCGCGCTGGAGATCGCCGCCGCCGGCGGGCACAACATCCTGCTCGTCGGGCCGCCGGGCGCGGGCAAGAGCATGCTTGCCAAAAGGCTGCCGTCGATCCTGCCCGAGATGACATTCGGTGAATCCATTGAAACGACGAAGATACACTCCATCGCGGGCACGCTGCCCTCGGGCATGCAGCTCGTGCGTACGCGGCCCTTCCGTTCGCCGCACCACACCATTTCGGCGGCGGGGCTTTCGGGCGGGGGGCGCATCCCGAAGCCCGGCGAGATTTCGCTCGCGCACAACGGCGTGCTGTTCCTCGACGAGCTCCCGGAGTTTTCGCGCGACGCGCTCGAGATCCTGCGTCAGCCGCTTGAAGACGGCACCGTGACCATCTCGCGCGTTTCCGGAACCCTCACCTATCCGTGCTCGGTCATGCTCATCTGCGCGATGAATCCCTGCCCGTGCGGCTACTTCGGCCACCCGACGAAAAAATGCACCTGCACGCCCACGGGCGTGAGCAAATATCTTTCAAGAATTTCGGGCCCGCTGCTCGACAGGCTCGACCTCCACGTCGAGGTGCCGCCCGTGGAATACGGCGAGCTCACGGGGCCGCAGCGCGGCGAGCCGTCGGAGCCGATACGCCTGCGCGTCGAGCGTGTGCGCGCGCTTGAGAATGAACGTTACGAGGGCAGCGGCATATCATGTAATGCGCGGCTGACCCCGTCGCTGCTGAAAAAATTCTGTGTTCTTTCCGATGAGGCGGAGCGCCTGCTCGGCAGCGCGTTTGAAAAGCTCGGGCTGTCGGCAAGAGCCTATGACAGGATCCTCAAGGTGGCGCGAACGATCGCGGATCTCGACGGCAGCGAAGGCATCGGAGCGGCGCATATCGCCGAGGCGGTGCAGTATCGGAGCCTCGACCGAAAATACTGGAACAAATAATTTGGGCCGCAGTGAATAATTCACGCTGTGGAACATACATTTATATGTGTTGCATGTGAAAGGGAGTCTCTTATGGTAAAACATATTGTGTTGTGGAAGCTTAAGGAGTATGCGCAGGGCGCAGACAAGAAGGCCAACGCAATCAAAATGAAAAAAATGCTCGAATCGCTTCACGGTGTCGTGCCGGGCGCCTACAAGATGGAAGTAGGCATCAACTACAACCCGGGCGGGTACGACATTGTGCTTTATTCGGAATTCAACGACCACGACGCGCTCGAAAGCTACCAGATCCACTCGGAGTATCTGCGCGTGGCGGAGTTCATTCAGGGCATCACATCCGACAGGGCCGTCGCCGATTATATGGTCTGACTGCCGTTTTCGGGGATCGAAGGGGTATTGCGGACGCAGGCGGGTTTGCCGGCACCCGCAGTGCCTTTTTGCGCTTTTATGGCGAGCCGGAGCGCGATACCCCGCCGCGGCGTTTTTCCTTTCACTTACAATATTCTGCATTGAGCCGGGCTGAAACCGGCGTGACGCATGAAATTCAATAAAAATGTTGCTATTTTTCTAAATTCTATTATAATCAAGAAGGAAGCATGCCATTCTAATACTGTTTCCTGCCCTGAAAAACATGCGTTTGCCGTGGCATAAATCGTAAGGCCCCTATGAATGGGCCCGGAAGAAAAAGCCGAGGTGCAGACTGCCCCACGTGAGGCAAAAACGTTTCTGTCATGTGGATTGATTGCGGATCAGCCAGGAAAAGCATAATGTCGAGGAGGTTTTAAAATGTCCGAAATTGTAACAAGCGAAAATTTTGATCAGGAAGTCATGAAATCGGATGTCCCCGTTCTGATAGATTTCTGGGCGCCGTGGTGCGGCCCGTGCCGCATGGTTTCACCCATCGTCGACGAGCTCTCCACCGAGCTCGGGGCCGAGATCAAGGTGGTCAAGATCAATACCGATGAAGAGCCCGAGCTCGCGGCCGCCTTTAATGTCATGAGCATCCCGACGCTCGCCGTGGTGAAGGAAGGCAAGGTCACCGCGACGGCTGTCGGCGCTAGGCCGAAGGAAGAGATCAGAAGCGTGCTGGGCATATAGGGGAAACGGCGCTGCCCGCGGTGGCGCCCGCGACCTGAATCGGGGAACGGCGCCTGTGCGCGGTTCCCTGAAATTTTGGGCGTACGTCGGCTTTTTAGCGGCGATCAACGTAAAGAAGGTAGAGACATGGCAAATGATCTGCTCAATGATATCCGGCTCAAGCAGCCCGGGTTTTCCAAGGGCCAGAAGCTCATCGCCTCCTTCATCACCGGGCATTACGACAAGGCCGCGTTCATGACGGCCTCCAAGCTCGGGAATACGGTGGGCGTCAGCGAATCGACGGTCGTCCGTTTCGCGGCGGAGCTCGGCTTCGAGGGCTACCCTGAGCTCCAGAAGGAGCTGCAGGAGCTCATCCGCAACAAACTCACCTCGGTGCAGCGCATCGAGGTCTCGGATGATCTCATCACGGCGGGCGACGTGCTCGAAAAAGTGCTCAACAGCGACATCGAAAAAATCAGAAAGACGCTCTCAGAGGTTTCAAGGAAGGATTTCAACGGCGCGGTGGACGCGATCTCCGGCGCCTCGACGGTGTACATTCTCGGCGTGCGCAGCGCGTCCGCGCTCGCGGATTTTCTGGGGTTTTATTTCCGTCTCATCCTGCTTGACTCGAGGCTCGTCGACACCTCGGGCGTCAGTGAAATCTATGAGCAGATCATGCGGGTTTCAAAGGATGACGTCGTGATCGGCATCAGTTTCCCGCGCTATTCGAGCAGGACGGTCAAGGCACTGCAATACGCGTCCGACAGGGGCGCCGCGGTCGTCGCGGTGACGGACAGCCTGACTTCGCCGCTGACACGGTATGCGCGCTATACGCTGCTTGCGCGCAGCGACATGGCATCGTTTGTCGATTCGCTCGTCGCCCCGCTGAGCCTCATCAATGCGCTGATTGCCGCAGTCGGGCTCAAGCGGCGGGAGGAAGTCTACAAGACCTTCGCGGAGCTTGAGCACATCTGGGATGAATATGAGGTATACGAAAAGGCGGAGGACACCGAGGTCTGAAGGATAAATCTTTCAGACAGGAGTCTTGTCCCCCCGCGCCGTATATTGAGGCGCAAACCCGGCAAACCTCCAGGCCACAGTGCCAAAGGATGGTCATATAAATGAAGGATGTCATTGTCGTGGGTGCGGGCGCGGCCGGCACCCTCGCGGCCGGATTCGCGGCGCGGCGCGGGTTTGACGTTACGCTCGTGGAGCGCAACGAGCGCCCCTGCCGCAAGGTGATGATCACGGGCAAGGGCCGCTGCAACCTCACAAACAACTGCGGGCTCGCGGAATTCCTTGAGAACGTCCCGCGTAACGCGCGTTTTCTTTATTCGGCGGTCACGGCCTTCGGGCCGTCGCAGACGATGGATTTTTTCGAGAAGCTCGGCGTCCCGCTCAAAACGGAGCGCGGGCGGCGTGTTTTTCCGCAATCCGACCGCGCGGCCGATATCGCCGAAGCACTCGCCGCCTTTGCGCGTGTGGACGGCTGTCGTCTCACGCACGGCAGGGTGACGGCACTGCTCACCGACGGCGGGCGCGTCAGGGGCGTGCGGCTTGAAGGCGGCAGGGAGTTGACGGCGGATGCCGTCATCGTCTGCACGGGCGGAAAATCCTACCCGCTCACAGGCTCGACGGGCGACGGCTATGCGCTGGCCGAGAGCGTGGGGCATACGATCATCCCGCCCGCGCCCTCGCTCGTGCCGATTGAGACGCAGGAGCCCTGGGTGAAGGAGCTGCAGGGGCTTTCGCTGCGCAACGCGGGCCTTGAAGTGATCAACAATCAAACTGGTAAAACGGTTTACAGCGAGCTCGGGGAGCTGCTTTTTACGCATTTCGGCGTATCGGGGCCGCTTGTGCTCAGCGCGAGCGCGCATATGCGCGAGGGGCCGGAAGGCCGCTGGCCTGCGGGCCGTTACACGCTGCGCATCGATCTCAAGCCCGGGCTTGATCTCCAAAAGCTCGACGCCCGCCTGCAAAGGGATTTCTCGCAGAGCCTCAACCGGGATTTCCGCAACTCGCTGGGCGGCCTGCTGCCCGCGAAGCTGATCCCCGTGGCCGTGCGGCTTTCGGGGATCCCGCCGGAGCTGAAGGTAAACCAGGTGACGAAGGAGCAGCGCCAGGCGTTTGCGCTGCTGATCAAGGGGCTTGCGCTCACCTGTGTGCGGCCGCGGCCCGTTGAAGAAGCCGTCGTCACGTCGGGCGGAGTGAAAACGGGGGAGATCAACCCCAAAACCATGGAATCGAAGCTCGTCGGGGGGCTTTATTTCGCGGGAGAAATGATCGACTGCGATGCCTATACGGGCGGATATAATCTGCAGATCGCCTTTTCCACCGGCTTTGCCGCCGGCAACGCACTGCCCGGGGGTGACAAGCTTGAAGGATAAATCTTTCAAACAGGGAGCATCGATTTTTTGTGCCTTATGGCGAGGCGCGCAATTGCCTGACAGAACGGACGAAACACCCCGGCTCCGGCGCGAAAGGATGGCCATAAGATGACGAATATTGCGATCGACGGGCCGGCGGGCGCGGGCAAAAGCACGCTTGCGAGAAGCCTTGCGGGGCGGCTCGGCTTTCTTTATGTAGATACCGGCGCGCTTTACAGGGCCGTCGGGCTCTTCGCCCGGAGAAACGGCGCCGATCCCGGCGACGCGCGGGCCGTTTCGGCGCTGCTGCCGCAGATCAGGCTCGAGCTGCTCCACGGCGACGAGGGGCAGCGGGTGCTGCTCAACGGCGAGGACGTCTCCGATTCGATTCGGGCGCCGGAAATCTCGATGGCCGCATCCACCGTTTCCGCGATCCCCGCGGTGCGTGCCTTTCTGCTCGAGCTTCAGCGCTCCATCGCGCGTGAAAACGACGTGCTGATGGATGGCCGCGATATCGGCACCGTGGTGCTGCCCGCGGCGCAGCTCA
>JARLHS010000192.1 GCA_031292115.1 Clostridia bacterium
CCTTGAGCTCCTTGAGGAACTTCGCGGCAGGCGCGCCGTCGACCGCGCGGTGATCAAACGTAAGAGAGAGTCCCATCGCGGGGTAGGATTTCAGCTGGCCGGCAACCTCCTTCACCTTCGTCGCCACACAGCAGACGCCGAGGATGCCGGTCTGCGGCGGGTTGATTACGGGGGTGAAGCTCTCGACGTCGAGCGTGCCGAGGTTTGTTACGGTGAAGCTGCCGCCGCGCAGCAGGTCGGGATTAACCGAGCCCTTCTGCGTCTCGGTGATGAGTGCCTTTGCCTGCTTTGAAAGCTCGCCGAGTGAGAGAGTATCCGCCCCGAAGAGGGTTGGCACCATCAGGCCGCGCTCGGTATCGACCGCAATGCCGAGATTGACGTTGTTGTAAAAATACATTGTGTCGTCCACAAGGTTCGCGTTGAGCGCGCGGTGGTTTACAAGCGTGCGCGATACGGCAAAGAGCAGCATGTCGTTGATCGTGACGGCTTCAAGGCCGAGAGCTGCGCCGCCGCTCTTGAGCTTTGCGCGGTAATTGAGCAGCTCCGTGGCATCAAACGATGCGTTGAGCGTGAGCTGCGCCATCGTGCTCAGCGAGGCGACCATCGATTTGGCAATCACCTTGCGGATGTTGGAAAGCTTGACGGCCTCGAATTCGGGCGCCTGCGCGGCGGTACGTGCCGCGGCCGGCTGAGCCGAAGCGGGGGCGGCGATGTCTGCGACAGTGACTCTGCCGCCGATGCCTGTGCCGCCCGCAGAGGGTGCGGGAGCGCCGGAAGCAAGCGCGGCTTTGGTGAATACAAGACCCTTGTCGATCAGCGCGCGCACATCGCGCTCAATTACGCGCCCTTCGGGGCCCGTGGGAGCGGCCATGCGCAGATCGACGCCGGCATGCTCGGCAAGGTGCCTTGCGCGGGGTGAAACCTTGATTTCCCCTGCGGCCACGCCTGCGGCGGGCACAACGGCTGCGGGCACGGCATCGGCTGCCGGAGCGGCCTGAGCGGGTGCGTTTGCCGGAGCTTCTTCAGCGCCGGCGGCCTCCGTCCGAGGCCGGAAGGCGGATGTATCCTCGCCCGGTGCGCCGATGACGCAGACATTCTGCATGACGGGCACGTCGTCGCCTTCACCGGCGAAAAGCTCGAGCATTGTCCCTGAAACCTTTGCTTCTTCATCCACCGCGGCCTTGTCGGTCTCGTACGAGAAGAGCACGTCGCCCTCGTTGACCGTGTCGCCCTTCTTCTTATGCCATTTGGTGATAATGCAACTTTCAACGGATATGCCGACCTTCGGCATCATGACTGCGGTTGCCATAGAATACCTTCTTTCAGAATGTTGTGGGTATTTTTGCTATGTGATACATAGTAAAAAGTAAATGAAACGCCATCCGCATCCGGCACAGGAAATTTCATTGACGGGCCCTGTGCGCGGGGCGGTCACAGCGGCTTCGCATGCTCCAAGAGGTATTTTTCCGCTTTTGAGCACCATAATCCGTTGTTGTCGGCGACGATTTCGGCGAGCGCCGCAAAAAGAGGATCGCTCCGGCCTTTTTCGGCAAAATCGGCAATGGCGGTGAGCTCCATCTAGATGTTGGTATAAATGAGCTTCTTGCCGCCCGGGATCTTCGGCAGGTTCAGCGTCGTCTGGGCGGCGCTGTCGAGCCCGCCTACATGCGTGATCATCATGGCGGGATTAATGCGGCCCTTTTCCATCAGGCTCAGCGACTCGATCATGTCTTCCGTATTGCCGCCGCTGGTGCCGACGATGTGTGTGGAGGCGTAATGAACGTTATAGAAATTGAAGAGCGCGGAAAATCCCGGATCGGTGGGGCCGGCAAAGAAATTGAGGCAGCCGTTTCGGGCGAGAATACTGTCGCCGAGCTCCACGACGGGCTTGACGGGCGCGAGAACAAAAACGTCGTCGAAGCCGCGGCCGTCGGTGAGCGAGAGCAGATATTCCCTGGGGTTCTCAACTTTGGCGGTGTTCACATAAATAAGCCGGACTCCGTTTTTAGCGGCCTCTTCGGGCGGGAGGATCTGGGCCGCGCGTTCAAGCCGCACATCGTCGATATCGGTGACGATGAGCAGCGAGGGGTGCCTGTCACAGTGTACGGCGTAATCAACCGCGCCGAGCCCCATCGGCCCCGCGCCGGCAAGGATAGCCTCCGCTCCGCCGTCGACGATGCCCATACTGTGGATATACTTGCCCTGAATGGTGTGATAATTCGCATGGTACCCGCCCACGATGCAGGACATCGGCTCGGAAAGCGAGCCGTAAAACCATGCGTCTCCCTCATAGGGAAGCAGACAGCCCATTTCCATGACCTCGCCGGGGATGATGATATAGGTGGCGTCGCCGCCTATATACTGGTAGGAATAGCCGGGCGCTTCGAGTGTGCCCTTGTAATTCAGCGCGGGCTGGATGGTGAATTTCTGCCCGGCCTTGAATTTATAATGCCACTTGCTGCCGACGCTGATGATTTCACCGCAGAATTCATGCCCGATGATCACGGGCTTTTCCGCGACGTTGGCGGGAACGCGCTTGTGGCTTGGGCCCTGCACGGCGGCTTTGTAGGACGACATGCAGATGCTGTCGGAAACAATGTGTGCAAGGATCTCGTTGTCATTCGGCTCGGGCAGCTCAAATTCCTCAAGACGAAGATCGTTCTTTCCGTGGAGACGCAGCGCTTTAGTTTTCATGTCACTGTCTTCCTTTCTTTTGCTGTCTATACCACTATGGTTTCGGCGCCGGCGCGCGTCAGAGCCCTCTGCAGGGCCTTGGGCAGCGCGGTGTCGGTAATCAGCGTATCAATATCCTTCGGGGATGCGAAGGTGTAGGTAAGAGACTTTTCCGTCTTATGGGAATCCATCAGCATGATGACGCGGTTTGCCTTTTTGATCACGGAGCGCTTGAGATCCGCCTCCGCATAATTGCCGCAGGTAAAGCCGTCTTTGATCGAAAACCCCGAGGGCGCGATGAAGGCGATGTCGATATTGATGTTTTTAATGAAATCAAGCGCCTGTTTGCCGGAAATCGAAAGGTTGTCATGGCTGATGAGCCCTCCGACGATGTTTACCGTGGCACGCTGGCTCTTGAGCACCTCGAGCGCGATATTGGGGCCGCTCGTCATCACCATGAGCTTGATGTCGGGCAGCACACTGGCAAGGCACATGATGGTCGAGCCCGAATCAAGATAGACGGAACGCCCCGTCTCGAGAAACGGCAGCGCCCGGTTGGCGATTTTCAGCTTTGCCTCTATGTTTTTGGCAACCCGCAGGCTGTAAACAGGCTCGCGTGTATCAGGCTCGCGTGCGGCGGCCTTCGCGCCGCCGCGGATCTTGATGGCGACGCCTTCCTTTTCAAGACGCTCGAGATCGCGTCTGAGCGTCATTGAGGTAACCTGCGGGAAAATTTCCTGAAGCCCGTGCAGCGTAACGGTTCCGTTTTCCTGAAGGAGCGTCTTGATTTTTTCCACCCGTTCAAAGGTCATTTTAGGCATCAACCCTTCACAATTAAAATCCGTTTTCATTCATCTCTCATTCTATCCTCACAACGGCAGATTGTCAAGTTAAAAATAACAATATATTAACACAATATCACATCAAAATAACAATACATAACAAAGAAATAATGTTAACATTAGCTGACCGCACACAGGAAACTTCATAAATTCGCATCAGATAAGGGTTTTATATGTTTATGCAGTCTGACGACAGAAGTTATAAAATGTTATGATAGGCGCTGAATATGTAAATATATTGCTGGGCAGGGAAATGATGATTCTGATAGAATGGCGGTTAAATTATGGGTTTGCATTGACGGCGTTGCGCTCTCTGCGGCGCTCCGTGGGGCTTGTCCACTTTGGAAGAAACCGTGGCGTCCTTTCTGTCGGCACGTATGCGGAAGATTTGGCCGAAGGCGTCACAGAAAAAATCGAAAAATCGATGGTGGCTATCGGTCATGAGCCTGCGGCCAGTTTTACCACGCAGGCGCAGCCCGCATTTCTCCCCGGGGAAATAGCCTCCGGGCCGCCGATTTTATGCGCGGAATGCGTTTTCGCCTGGTGTGCGGATGCCCAAATCCACTTGACACGGGCAGGCTTACAATTGTATACTGGGCCTGTGAAACAGTTGCGAAATATGAGGCGATTTCATGCAAGGCAAACCGGAATGGCTCAAAATAAAGATTACCAACCCCGCGGAGAGGGCGCGCGTAGAGGCCCTGCTCAAGGAGTTGAATCTGCACACCGTCTGTGAAGAGGCAAACTGCCCCAATTTGATGGAGTGCTTTGCGCACGGCACGGCGACTTTTATGATCCTCGGCAGCGTCTGCATGCGCTGCTGCACATTCTGTGCCGTGCAGAAGGGGAAGCCCTCGGGCGTTGATGCGGATGAGCCGCGGCATATCGCAGAAGCCGTGAAAGAGCTCAGGCTCAAACACGCCGTGATTACCACCGTCACGAGGGACGACCTTGAGGCCGGCGGTGCGCGGCAGTTCGCACAGGTGATCAGGGAGATACGCGCGTCGTCTGCGGGCACGACGGTGGAGGTGCTGATCTCCGATCTCGGCGGGGACGACACGGCACTGCGCGCCATTGTCGACGCGAAGCCCGATATTCTGGGCCACAACGTTGAAACGGTGCCGAGGCTTTACACCGGGGTGAGGCCAAAGGCGGTCTATGAGCGTTCACTCGCGCTGATCGGGCGCGTTTCTCAGCTCGACAAGGGCATCCTCACAAAATCCGGCATCATGACGGGGCTCGGCGAGACGCATGATGAAGTGCTCGAGGTCTTCGGGCATCTGCGCGAGGCGGGCTGCGACCTGCTCACGGTGGGCCAGTATCTGGCGCCGTCAAAAAGCCACCATCCTGTCGTCGAATTCACGACCCCGGAGGAATTCAAGCAGTACGAGAGCGAGGCATATGCGCTCGGGTTTCAATTTGTAGCGTCGGGCCCGCTTGTGCGCAGCTCCTACAGGGCGGAGGAAGCGCTTGGGCGCCCCGTGTGATTGACCCGGCGATCCGTCAGGCTGACGGCCCGTTTGAGGCGGCCGCTGTCAGATCGGCTATTGCGGCGTGTCTTATTGGAAAAATACCGTTAAACTAATGACACAGTATGAGGGGGAGCGTAAACCATGATGACGAAAATCTCCACAGAAAAAGCGCCGGCTGCGATCGGGCCCTATTCTCAGGCGATCGCGCACGGCGGGCTTGTGTATACGTCCGGCCAGATCCCGGCGAGCCCTTCGGGCGGCGCCATCCCGGCCGGCATCGAGGCGCAGGCGAGGCAGGCGTTTGACAACCTGGGCGCTCTGCTTGAGGCGGCGGGGAGCGGGCTGAGCCTCGTGTTAAAAACCACACTGTTCATTGTGAATATGGCCGATTTCGCCGCCGTCAACGCCGTTTATGCGGAATATTTTAAGGAGCCGTACCCGGCGCGCTCCTGTGTCGCCGCGGCTGCGCTGCCCAAGGGCGTGCAGATCGAGATTGAAGCGGTGGCGGCTACAACAGAAAAGAATATCTGATCAAAACTGTGTGGTCGCCAAGACGCAAGGCTCCGCACAGTTTTAAAGGATATTCAATAAGTGATTTGTTTGAAATTAAATCAGAATGCGTATAAAAGAATTACCGGGCGGCAAAGCAGCGCGAAGCAGGCTTTACGCGAAACAGGCGTATGGCGCCCAATAGGTGCAGGCCGTGATTTTTCCGGTGAATCTAATCGAGAGCCTGACAAAAGCGGCGTCGGAGGGGATGTCGAAGCATGCGCCGACGTCGCGGAAGCTGTAATTTACGCCTTCGGTGATGTCTCTGATCTCGCAGCGCAGAGGCGTCTTCGAGCGGTTATAAAATTCCGCGGCATACGCAATGTGGTCGGCGTCGATGACGCGGATCGTGAATCCGTATCTGATCGCGGGCATGCCCGCCACATCGATCAGCGGCAGATAGAAATCCTGCGCGACGCCGTCGGCCATCGTGATGCTGCAGGTCCTGCAGCCGCCGATGCTCAGCCGATCGTAGGTGATCGGGCCGGCGCCGGCGAAAAATTCGGGGCCGCCCGAGGGGCCCGGAAGCCATCTGGAGTTTTTAATCAGGTTTTTTCCGCGATTTTTCATAAATGACATCCCCCTTCGGTTCCATTTTATGCAAAAGTCAAAATTTCGTGTGCCGCGGTGTTAAACGGATATTGACACTGCACCTCATATATTGTAATATTTGAATATAGAGATATAGTAATATATTCGAAGGGAATGATTTTATGAGCCGCAAGGTTGTCATCGTCGGGGGCGTGGCCGGAGGCGCAAGCGCGGCCGCAAGGCTGCGCAGACTGGATGAAGAAGCACAGATAGTTCTTTTTGAAAAAGGCGAGTACATTTCATTTGCCAATTGCGGCCTGCCTTATTACATCGGAGGCGTGATCAACAGCAGCGAGAAGCTGCTTGTGCAGACGCCCGAGGGCATGAAGAGTCGCTTCAATATCGACGTGCGCGTCAGCAGCGAGGTGACGGCGATCGACCCACAGGCGAAGACCGTCGAGGTGCTTGACGGCGCGACGGGGAGGCGCTACACCGAGAGCTATGACAAGCTTGTGCTTTCACCGGGCGCGGAGCCGCTCCGCCCGAAGATCCCCGGGGCGGAGAACGATAAAATCTTCACGCTGCGCAACATTCCCGACACCTATCAGATCAAGAAATATGTCGATGAACGCCGCCCGCGCGACGCGATGGTGGTGGGCGCCGGCTTTATCGGGCTTGAGGTCGCGGAAAATCTGCATGCGCGCGGCGTGCGCGTCACGATCGTGGAGCTTGCCGATCACGTCATTGGGCCGCTTGATTACGAGATGGCCGCGGCCGTGCACCAGCACCTGAAAACGAAGGGCGTTCAGTTTTATCTCAAGGATGCCGTCACCGCCTTTGAGCAGCAGGGCGACACGCTGACTGTCAGGCTCTCGAGCGGGCGGGCGCTCAAAACGGATATGGTGATCATGGGCGTGGGCGTGCGCCCCGAAACAAGGCTCGCTGTCGCGGCCGGGCTTAAGCTCGGAAAAACGGGCGGTATCCTTGTCGACGAGCACATGCTGTCTTCCGACGAAAACATTTACGCTCTGGGCGACGCCGCCGAAGTGCGCGATTTCCCGTCAGGCGGGCAGGTGCTCATCCCACTCGCAGGCCCGGCGAATAAGCAGGGGCGCATCGCGGCAAACAACATCTGCGGGGCGAACGAGAGCTACGGCGGCACGCAGGGGACTTCGATCGTCCGGGTATTCGACATCACCGTCGCCGTCACGGGCAGCAACGAGCGCCAGCTGAAAAAAATCGGGGCGGCCTATGAAAAATCCTATACGCATTCGCCCTGCCACGCGAGCTATTACCCGGGCGCAATCCCGATGTCGATCAAGCTGCTGTTTTCAAAGCCGGAAGGCAAAATCCTCGGTGCGCAGATCGTCGGCTACGACGGCGTGGATAAACGCCTGGACGTGCTCGCAACGGCGATGCGCGCCGGCATGACGGTGCATGATCTCGAGCGGCTTGAGCTCTGCTATGCGCCGCCGTTTTCCTCGGCCAAAGACCCTGTCAACCTCGCGGGTTATACCGCTTCGAATATCCTCAAGGGCGACTGCGCGGTTTTTCACTGGGACGAGGTGGCGTCGGTTGACCCCGCGCACGGCATGCTGCTCGATGTGCGTACGCCGGAAGAATCTTCTCTCGGCACCATCGAGGGCGCGGTCAATATCCCGGTTGACGAGCTGCGCAGCCGGCTTTCGGAGCTGCCGCGCGATAAGACCCTTTATGTATTCTGCCAGGTCGGTTTGCGCGGATATGTCGCGTGCCGTCTCCTCATGCAGCACGGCTTCACGGTCAAAAATCTGAGCGGCGGCTATATGACCTGGCATCTCGCCAGCGAGAAACAGTCGAACGGCGACATCTACACCAACGAAGCCGTCACGCGCAGCGACGATCTCAGGCAGGTGGCCGGAGAAAGCGGCGCCGACGCCACGGTGAAGATCACGCTTGACGCCTGCGGCCTGCAGTGCCCGGGGCCGATCCTGAAGCTTTACGGCTCGATGAAGGGGATGAACGAGGGCGAGGTGCTTGAGGTGCGCGCAAGCGACCCCGCTTTTGCTGACGACGCCAGGGCATGGTGCCGCTCCACAGGCAACCGCCTGCTCGACATCCGGTATGAGGGCGGCATTTCCATCGCCACGATCAAAAAAGAGGCGCGGCGTGCAGAGGCAGCGGCGCCCGCGCGGCACGACAAGGCGATGATCGTTTTCAGCAACGATCTGGATAAGGCCATCGCCGCTTTCATCATTGCAAACGGAGCGGCCGCAATGGGGCGCAGCGTGACGCTTTTCTTCACGTTCTGGGGGCTCAATATCCTGCGCAAGCCGAAGGGAAAGCCCGTGAAAAAGGATTTCATCGCGAAAATGTTCGGCTTTATGATGCCGAAGGGCTCAAGGAAACTCTCGCTTTCAAAGATGAACATGGCCGGAATCGGCCCGAAGATGATCCGCTCGATCATGCACAGGAAGGAAATCGCCTCGCTTGAAGAGCTCATCGAGCAGGCGCTGAAAAACGGCGTGAAGTTCATTGCCTGCAGTATGTCGATGGATGTCATGGGCATCAAGCGCGAGGAGCTTATCGACGAGGTGACCGTCGGAGGCGTCGCTTCATTCCTTGGCAAGGCCGAGGAATCCGACATGAGCCTCTTTATTTAAACGAATAGGGTGGTCGTTTCGGCTTATCTGAGTGGGTAATGCATCGCGAAATGAAATGACCTGATTTTAAATTTCGAAAATGAGCTGTCAATGGACGCGCAGGTTTCAACCGCGCGGTTTTTCCGGCGCCCCGCATTTAAACAGCGCCCTTTTTTGCACTCTTTTTTCGGGCGAGCGAAAAGCGGTGAGCCCGTCTGACTTGAGCGGCAAAGATGCATTTTATTATTAATTATCACGTATTGAGAAGATTGTCCCCTCGAAATAGCCAAGAGCATGAAATAAAAAAAGCCCACGCCTAGAAAAATTAACGGAGTTGAAGCCAGAAATGACCGACTTGAAAATCTATGAGGAAAAGGCCGAGCTTCTCAAGGCGCTGGCGCACCCGCAGCGGCTCTGCATTGTGCACGGGCTGCTCGACCGTAAATGCAATGTTTCAAAGATGCAGGAATGCCTCGCGCTGCCGCAATCCACCGTTTCGCAGCACCTCTCGCGGCTGCGTGCGGCGGGGATCATCCGGGGCGAGCGCTGCGGGCCCGAAATCTGCTACAGCGTCGTCAGCGACGAGGCGCGGCGCATCGTCGAAATAATATTTAACGACCTGCCTGAAAAACCCCTTGACAAAATCCCGCCGCGTTAATATAATGAAATACAAATCTATTTCGTAAATGCGTTGAAGGGGACACAATCAGGCGTGGGCGCCTCAGAGAGCTGCCGCATGGTGAAAGGCAGCGCGCCGCCCTGCGAGCATCACCCCGGAGCGGATCACCGACCTTTTGAGGCAGGATGATACGGAGGCCCACCGTTATCGGGGTTCGCTGTTGGCGCGGGGCAATTGCTCTGCAAGACGGTGGTTGAGAGGGCGCAGGGGCGCCAAATGGAGTGGTAACGCGGAAGCACAGGCTTTCGTCTCTTTTAAGGGACGAAGGCCTGTTTTGTTATCGCCGCCGCGAGGGTGGCATTCATTCGCTTCTCATCTGCCAGGCGCAGCGAGTAGCTTGATTGATTTGTATAAGCTGATATGAGTGATGGAATGAAACTGTGAGGAGGCGATGAAAGTGAAAATGACAGGTGCGGAGATCCTGCTCAACTGCCTGCTGGAGCAGGAGGTAGATACCGTTTTCGGCTTTCCGGGGGGGTCTGTGCTGTATATTTATGACGCGCTCTACCAATACAGCGACAGGCTACGGCATATCCTCATGTGCCATGAGCAGGCCGCGGCGCACGCTGCCGACGGCTATGCGCGCTCCACGGGTAAAACAGGCGTAGTGATCGCCACCTCGGGCCCGGGCGCGACCAATCTCGTCACCGGAATCGCCACAGCCTATATGGATTCGGTACCGATCGTAGCGATCACGGGCAATGTCGCGGTCGGGCTTATCGGCAGAGACAGCTTTCAGGAGGTCGATATCACGGGCATCACGCAGCCCGTAACGAAGCACAATTTTCTGGTGCGGTGGGTGGAGGAGCTGGCGGATACTGTGCGCCGCGCGTTTGCCATCGCGCAGAGCGGCAGGCCGGGCCCCGTGCTCATCGATATCCCGAAGGATGTCTCGGCCGCGATGTGCGAGTATCATCCGCAGCCCAGGGCGCTGCCTTCGCCTCAGGAAGGCGCGCCGTGCGCGGAGGAAATCGACCGGGCGCTCGGGATGCTCAATGAGAGCCGTCGCCCGTTCATTTTCTCCGGCGGGGGCACGGTTTCATCGGTCGCTTCGCAGGAACTTTACGATTTTTCAAAGAAACTCGGCGCGCCGGTCGCGCTGAGCCTCATGGGCATCGGCGCCTACCCTGCGGGCGACGCAAATTTGACAGGCATGCTCGGCATGCACGGGACGCGCGCCTCGGCTTACGCGCTTTCGCAGTGTGATCTGCTCATCGCCGCCGGCACGCGGTTTTCCGATCGCGTGCTCTGCGACCCGAAGCATTTCGCGCCGCATGCGAAGATCCTTCACCTCGACATCGACCCCGCCGAGATCAACAAAAACATCCGGGTGACGGCCGCCGTCATGGGTGACCTCAGGCAGACGCTGCGCCGTCTCATCGGGGGCATCACCCCGGGCGGGCGCGCTGAGTGGCTCGAAGACGTCGCCCGGCGCAAGCCCCGGCAGGCCGCGGCGCGTGGCCGCGCGGAACTCATGCCGCGGCAGATATTGGAGACTTTGCACGCTCTTACCTGCGGCAAGGCGATCATCACCACCGAGGTGGGGCAGCATCAGATGTGGGCGGCGCAGTACTATCCGTTTTCGCAGCCGCGGCGTTTTCTCACCTCCGGCGGGCTCGGCACGATGGGTTACGGGCTCGGGGCGGCGATCCGCGCGCAGCTGGCGAATCCCGGCAGGCGCGTCGTCAACATCGCGGGCGACGGCAGCTTTTACATGAATATGGCCGAGCTCGCGACGGCGGCCTCCTACAACCTGCCCATTGTGGAGATTGTGATGAATAATGGTGTGCTGGGCATGGTGCGCCAGTGGCAGAAGCTCTTTCACGGCCGGCGGTTTTCCTTTACGACGCTCGGGCGGCATACGGATTTCATGACGCTGGCATCGGCCTTCGGCATCGGCGGATTTGTGATCGAAACGCCGCGTCAGATCGGGCCCGTGCTCTCGAAGGCACTTGCGCTCGGGCGGCCGTGCCTCGTGGAATGCCGCATCGGCAGCGACCTCAACGTGCTGCCGATCGTGCCCGCGGGCATGCCCGTCACCGAGCAGATCAGTGAAATGTCTTAGAAAAGCAAATGGGATACTATTTTCGGCCGCTTGAATGAAATGCGGATCAGGCAGGAACAGTATAACGACGGGAAAGGGGAGACAGGCATGTCACGTATGGTAGAAATCTTCGATTCCACGCTGAGGGACGGCGCGCAGGGCGAGGGGATCGCATTTTCGGTGGAGGATAAGCTGCACATCGCGCAGCTGCTCGACGGCCTCGGCGCGGCCTATATTGAGGCGGGCAATCCGGGCTCGAACCCGAAGGATCTGGAATTTTTCGAGCGCGCAAAGCGTCTGACCTTTAAAAACGCGAAACTCTGCGCGTTCGGCAGCACGCGCCGCTGCGGCGCGGACGCGGCTTCCGACAAAAACGTGCGCAGTCTGCTCGATGCCTGCACGCCCGTGGTCTGCATCTTCGGCAAGGCGTCGGAGCTGCACGTCCAGAGGGTGCTGCGCACGACACCCAGAGAAAATCTCGCGATGATCGCGGAAACCGTCGCGTTTTTTAAAGAAGCCGGAAGGGAAGTCGTCTTTGACGCGGAGCACTTTTTTGACGGCTGCCTCGTGAATGAGCGCTATGCGTTCGCGGCGCTTGACGCCGCCGCTCAGGCCGGAGCCGATACCCTCTGCCTGTGCGACACCAACGGAGCCGCCTACCCCACCGGCGTTTTTGCCCGCACACAGCAGGCCGTGAAGCGCTTCGGCGACAGAGTCGCCATCCACTGCCACAATGATACCGGCCTTGCCGTGGCCAATTCGCTTTTTGCGGTGGATGCCGGCGCGCGTCAGGTGCAGGGCACCTTCATCGGGTTCGGAGAGCGCTGCGGCAACGCCAACCTCAGCACGCTTATCGCCGACCTCCAGCTCAAGCGCGGCATCGGCTGCATCCCCGCTGAAAATATGCCGATGCTCACCTCCGCCGCGCGCGCCCTGGCCGAGATCGCCAATCTGTCGCTGCCGCCCGCGATGCCGTATGTGGGAGCCAGCGCATTCGCCCACAAAGGTGGGATGCATATCGACGGCGTCAGCAAGCTGACGTGCTCCTTCGAGCATATCGATCCCGAGCAGGTCGGCAATGAGCGTCGGTTTCTGATGTCCGAGGTGAGCGGCA
>JARLHS010000193.1 GCA_031292115.1 Clostridia bacterium
CATGTCTGTGGAATAATAGCACAGGCAGCCATTCTCCAGATCCCTTTAGAGAAAATTTCTTTAAACACGAAATCACCTTTTAAAGATAGGAGCAGTTTATGAAGTACACGATCACCGCCGATTCGACCTGCGATCTTCCACAGGGCTATGTGCCCGAAGACGAGCTACCCATTATTCCGTTATCCTATACGCTCGATGGCAAAACGTATTCCGGCCGGGACGGCGATTCCCTTCCGCCCGAGGAATTTTACGCGAAAATGCGTGCGGGTGCGATGCCGCAGACCGCACTGGTCAACGTCGCCGAAGCCGAGCACTTTTTTGACGGGGTTGTTTCTTCGGGCAGCGATGTGCTGCACCTGTGCTTTTCTTCCGCACTGAGCGGCACCTTCAACAGCACGCGCGTGGCTGCGCAGGCGATCAACGAAAAATACGGCCGCACCTGCGTTACGGTTGTGGATACGCTTTGTGCCTCGCTCGGCGATGGGCTGCTCATCCATTATGCCTTCGAGCAGAAGCGCGCCGGGAAGAGCCTTGAGGAAACACGCGACTGGCTTGAGCAGAATAAACTGCATCTCTGCCACAATTTCACCGTCAGCGATCTGTTTCACCTGCACCGCGGCGGAAGGGTATCGATGACTGCGGCAATCGTGGGCACGATGCTTGGCATCAAGCCCGTGCTCCATGTAGACAACGAAGGAAGGCTGATCCCCATTGGGAAGGTGCGCGGCCGCCCACAATCGCTTACCGCTCTCGTTGATAATATGGAAAGGCAGGTCGTCAATTTCGACAACAAGGTGGTATTCATCAGCCACGGTGACTGCCTGGCCGATGCAGAATACGTCGCGAAGCTTGTCCAGGAGCGCTTTTCGCCGGTCGAGATCATCATGAATTTCATCGGCCCCGTTATCGGCACGCACTCCGGCCCCGACACCGTCGCGCTGTTTTTTATGGGAGAAACCCGTTGAATTTTAAAGAGGAATATGATGCAGAATAAACTTGCCGAAAAATCGCTGAAATCACTCGAATACGATAAAATACTGGAGATGCTCGCCGGGAAATGCTCCTGTGAAGACAGCTCGCAGCTGGCAATGTCTCTCGAGCCGTTAGGCTCCGCCGGTGAGGTTTCTGCCGTCCTCGGTCAGACCTCCGACGCCTGCCGGCTCTCGCTGCGCTTTGGGGGGCCGTCTTTTTTCGGACTTAAAAACACCGCTTCGGCATTGCACCGTGCAAAGATCGGCAGCTCGCTCACGATGCGCGAGCTGATTGACATTGCCGCCGATCTCGGCGTGCTGCGTTCTCTCGCGCGTTACCGCGAGGCCTCACAAAGTGTTTCCTCCTGCCTCGACGAGCTCTTCGATTCGCTCTCGCCGAATAAATACCTCGAGGATAAAATCACCTCGTCGATTCTCTCAGAGGAGGAAATGGCGGATGCCGCGAGCTCCGATCTTGCCGATATCCGCCGTCATATCCGCGGCTGCACCGCCCGCGTGCGTGAGCATCTTGATAAAATGATCCGCTCTCCCTCCTATCAGAAACTGCTGCAGGAGCAGATCGTCACCATCCGCAGCGGCCGTTTTGTTGTGCCTGTGAAGGCGGAATTCCGCTCCGACGTGCCGGGGCTTGTTCATGATACCTCGTCGAGCGGGGCGACCGTTTTCATCGAGCCGATGGGCGTCGTTGAAGCGAATAACGAGCTTAAGGTACTTTTTTCAAAAGAGCAGAACGAGATCGCGCGCATCCTCTCGGAGCTTTCCGCCGAGGTCGGCGAATTCGCCGAAAGCATCGCCGCGGGCTACAAAACCGCCGTGACGCTTGATTTTGTTTTTGCCAGGGCACGTCTCGCTTTTGATATGAAGGCATTCGCCCCCACCATCAGCGAAAGCGGCGGCGTTGTGCTCAACAAGGCGCGTCACCCGCTGCTTGACCCGAAATCGGCCGTACCTGTCACCATTTCTCTCGGAGGCAGCTTTGATACGCTCGTGATCACGGGCCCGAACACGGGCGGAAAGACCGTCGCGCTCAAAACGCTCGGCCTGCTGGTGCTCATGACGATGTCCGGCCTGATGATCCCCGCCGACGAAACCAGCTCCGTCGGTTTTTTTACGCAGGTGCTTGCCGACATCGGTGACGAGCAGAGCATTGAGCAGTCTCTTTCGACTTTTTCCGCACATATGGTCAACATTGTCGATATCATCGCGCACAGTGACGCTCAGAGCCTTGTGCTCCTCGACGAGCTCGGTTCGGGGACAGACCCTGTGGAAGGCGCGGCGCTCGCAGTCGCCGTTCTGGAAAGTCTGCGTTCCACCGGCGCGCTGCTTGCGGCGACAACGCACTACTCCGAGCTCAAGGTTTATGCGCTTCAGACGAACGGAGTCGAGAACGCCTGCTGCGAATTCGATATTGCAACGCTCAGGCCGACCTTCCGTCTGCTCATTGGCGTGCCGGGCCGCTCGAACGCCTTCGCCATTTCCGAAAGGCTCGGGCTGCCGCCTGACATCATCGAGCGTGCAAAGGCGCTCGTTTCCTCCGATGATTCGCGCTTTGAGGATGTTGTGCAGAGCCTTGAGGCGGGCAGGCAGATCCTTGAGCAGCAGACGCGCGAGGCGGAGCTTCTTCGTGCCGAAGCCCTCCGGGAAAAGCAGGCTTCGGAGCGCATGCGAATCGAGCTTGAAAAGGAACGTGAAAAGGAGCTTGAGAAGGCCCGGATCACGGCGCGCCGCCTGCTTGAGCAATCGCGCGCTCAGGCGCAGCAGCTTTTTGATGAGATCGACGAGCTCAAAAAGAAGGAGTCGGCCGGAGAGCTTTCCACGCTGCGCGAGCAGGCAAAGGCGCAGCTTAACGCAAGGCTCAGAAGCCTCGAAAAGGTGGCGGATCCCGTGCACCTCCCGGCGCCTGCCTATAGGCTGCCGCGCGCACTTCGCGCGGGCGACTCTGTGATCATCGAGGGCATCAACAAACAGGGCAGCGTACTCACGCCCCCCGACGGCTCCGGCTATCTCGATGTACAGGCAGGGATCATCCGCACCCGCCTGCATGTTTCGGAGCTTCGCCTGCTTGACGAAAAGCCCGCCCTACCCACCGGCTACACGCAGATGAAACTCGGCAGGGCTAAGGGCGCCGTGAAGACGGAGCTTGACCTGCGCGGGCAGAATGCGGAGGAAGGCCTGCTCGAGCTTGATAAATTTCTTGACGACGCCCAGCTTTCCGGGCTCGGAACCGTTTCGGTGATACACGGCAAGGGCACCGGCGTGCTGCGAAGCGCCGTGCAGCAACACCTAAAGGGCCACCCCGCCGTAAAATCCTATCGACTTGGGCGCTACGGCGAGGGCGAATCAGGCGTCACGATCGTTGAGCTCAAATAGAGGAATACGCTTTCCTGTGATCTTCCGATTTTCATTTTCAAAGCCGTTTCACTCCCCGTACGACGGTGAAACGGCACATCATGATCGAAAAGGCGTCGTGCGGAGAAATGACGGCAGAAATGAAGACCAACTATGCACTCTTTTTATGCGTCTGCGCCGCATTCGTTCTGGCTGCCATAGCACTTTTCACTGCAGGCGCCAAAGGCGTCGTCACACCGGCAGAAGGCGGCCTCTTTGCCGCTGTCGCAGCCGTTGTCATCCTGCTCATACGGGTCATAGAGGACGAAAAGCGCATCGATGCGCTCGAGCGCCGGCTTTTTTCGACGGAAGATCCCGACGATGCGGGCGAAACGGACGATTCCGAAGAATTCGATGATGATTCCGATGCTTCTGACGAAACAGAAGACCCGGAGGATTCCGAAGAAGGCGAAATTTAGATTCAAGCTGAGTCTGACAGGAGCCGTTTGCCCCGGCCCCGCCCGTGACTCGGGGGGCCGCAAAGATCGAGGGGGAACCATGATGCGGCGAATGGCCGCATCATGGTTCCCCCTCGTGACTCTGATGAATTTCAGATATCGGCACGCGCAATGACCCTTTCGAACGCAGCGACTACCTGTGGATCATATTTTTTGCCTGCGCCTATCTTGATTTCTTCAGCGGCCTCCCTGCTCGAAACAGCCTTGTGGTAAAACCTCACGTTCGTCATCGTAACGTAGGCATCCGCAACCGAGAGGATGCGCGAAAGCAATGGGATTTCCGTGCCGCTGAGCGCCTGCGGATAGCCGGTGCCGTCCCAGTTCTCATGGTGTGTCAGGATATATTCCGAGATATGGGCGATTTCCGGCGCAGAATTGGCGATGCGGAACCCTGTCTCCGGATGCTTGCGGATCTCTTCCCATTCCTTAGCGTTGAGACTGCCCGGCTTGCGCAGCAGCGCCGTATCGATCGTGATCTTGCCGATGTCGTGCAGCATCGCGAAGACATCGAGGTCGCTTCTGTCCTTTTCATTGAGCCCCATCTCAATCGCAATTTCCTTGCACATCAGACGAAGGCGGTTAATATGTAGCTCCGTTTCGTTGCTGCTTTCAGAAAGGCTCCTTCGCATGGAGGAGATGATCGAGCTGTGCGTGTGACGGCTTTCGATCAGCTTGTGGCTGTACATATGCATTTCGGCCGACTTGAGCGTATTTTCCAGATTGCTGACTGTGCATTCCTTTGTGCTGAAACCGAGCGAAATACCCGGGTAGGTGTGCGGATCTTCCGAGACCTCCTCGGGATAATCCTTGCAGGCCTTATATATCCTGTCGCAGATCAGCGATGCCGTCTTGCTGTCGGCTTCAGGCAGAATGATGACAAATTCATCGCCGCCCGAGCGGGCGACCAAATCGCATTTTCGCACCGAGTTCTTGATGATTTCACCGATCACCTTTAAAAGGTGGTCTCCCTGGCCGTGGCCAAAAACGTCATTGACCATTTTCAGGCCGTTGACATCCCCCATAATAATGGAGATGGGGCAAACGCCGCTGCGGTCGATGCGTTCCATCTCATGCTCAAGAAAGCTGCGGTTAAACAGGCCGGTCATCTGGTCATGGCTGCTGAGATAGTTGATTTCCTCATAACGGCGCCTTTCGTCGGTAACATCCCTGAAAACGAGCACGGCGCCAAGAACGTTTCCGCCTTTGTCGATAATAGGCGCGGCACTGTCGGCGATCGAGCACATGCTGCCGTCTTTAAGGCGAAGCAGCTTGTGGCTTGTAAGCTCCTCGCTGCGGCCCGCCCTGATCACATTTTTGATGGGCGTCTCACAGCGCTCCCCCGTCAGCTCGTCATAAATCGCCATAACATCGTCAAGCTGCCGACCAACCGCCTCGCTGTCTTTCCAACCTGAAATTTTCTCCGCGGCCCGGTTCATACGTTCGATGACGCCCTGGGAGTCGGTGCAGACAACACCGTCGCCAATAGACTGCAGCGTGGTTTCAAGCCGTTCCTTTTCTTCGTGGAGCGCCTCTTCGATCAGCATTACCCCGCTGATGTCGGTAATCACGCCGGCCTTTCGCTTCGTACCGCCGCCGACAGGAAATGAGCGAAGCCAGAACCACCGTACGCTGCCGCCCGGCAGGCATACTCTGAATTCCTCGCTGTAACACGTCTCACTGTCTTCGTTGCGCAACGATGAAATCAGCAACTCACGATCATCGGGGTGGATCAGCAAAATACACGATTTCGCGTCGTCGTAAAGGCTTTGCCTCGTCTTCCCCGAGACCGTTTCATAATAGGGGCTGATGTAAAGGAACCGGTCATGCTCACGGATGAAAAAGATTACCTCCGCGCTCGCCGCGAGCTCCCTAAGAAACTCACTTTCTTCCGCCTTCGGTTCGCTGTCATATGCTTTTTCGGAATTTGTCTCCCCTGTGATATCCTCCAGCACGATGGAAAATTGCTCCTGACTTTGTGAAAAAAAGCTTGCCTTTACCCGATGGCATGCAAGCTCATAATAGCCGCACGGCTCAGCAAGCCCGACACCCTGCAAGGCTTCTGCACCTGCCTGCAGCCAAGCATGTAGAATATCCTCAGGAATGACGCCCGCAGCGGTGGCGTTCGCGCCAAGCGCAACCGCCCGCGTGAGGCCTGTCAACCGTTCAAATGCGGGATTGATATCCGTATATTCAAAATCGCATGGGACGCCGTTGCCGAAAATTATTCTGCCGCAAGCATAACCCAC
Source organism: Clostridia bacterium (assembly GCA_031292115.1). Lineage (GTDB taxonomy): Bacteria > Bacillota > Clostridia > Oscillospirales > Ethanoligenentaceae > JARLHS01. The sequence goes on from JARLHS010000193.1 coordinate 6,085, forward strand.
AGGTGACTGATTATAGCTTTGCCTGTAGCATTCATTCCGCATCTGAATTCACATCCCTCTTGCAGTTTGCGCATATACCGCCAAGCTCCCCCAACATGCCGACACGCCGACGTATCCCAGCCCGACTGCCGACAGAGCTCCATTTATATCCTCCCAGCCGAAAAAAAACGACACTGATATAATTATACTTCATAAGGTCTTTTTTTACAACACGAATCGGTAATATTGGGATTATTTCGCTATTTGCTTAAAATTTATTGTTGTAATATGTCTTATATTCCATATACGCGTATAATTTCCCTATTTCAACAGCTTGACAGTTTATGCGATTCTCCCGTTAAACTGCGGATCATCTGCATTTTAATGCCTGCTGCTCTCAGAGCAGCAGGCGGTTTTTCTTGCCGTTAACGGTTGCTGCGGATAAAAGCTCCGGTCGGGGTCGGCACACGATATATCGCAATTTCGCATTTCGATACTATTTTAAAATACAGGTAGCGTTTTTACCGAAGTGGATCCGGTAATGCTTTTTTGATCCTTGCTATCAACAGTATATCGCGTTTGCGCACCTACGTCAATTTGTTCGCGAGTAAAAAGAACGCGCAAGCCGGTGATAATAAACGTGCCGCGCCGCTCAAGTAAAAAAATCAGCCGAATAACCCCCCGGTGTTTTCAAGCCGCAGGCTCTATCGCGCTTTCGATTTTGATGAAATCCGATTATAATTACAGTAATACTAATTTTCATTTAGAAAGTAGACAAAGGCTACTTTCTAAAGTTCGCCGATGGCGAGCTGATGAGTATTGAACGGTTTTTCTCGGCGGCGCGCCGCCGTCCGCCGCAAAATGCGGCGGCATTAATCGGTAGATAATATCTACCGATTAAAAAGAAAATAGTATAAGAGCTTCAGAAAAAGAGGATGCACGATGAGCCAAACATTTATTTATATCGGCGGCCTTTCCATCGGGTTGGCGGCGCTCTATCTTTATATCGCCGTCCGGAATTATTACATTTATAAATAATGCCTGCTGAATAAACCGCTCTGCGGCCTATTCTTGCGGCAGCGCCGCTTATTGAACGTCTGAATGGTGGCAAAAGAGCCGCCTCCGTCCGTTTTTACGGGGGGAGGCGGCTCTTGTTTAGGTTTACACAAACGGAGCAGATTGATCACTCAACGGCCTTTATGACGCCACAGCCGATCCTGGCACCGGAATTGCCCGCGGGCTGGGTTCTGAAATCATCGGGATTCTGATGGATGATCACCGTATGACCGACAACATGCGAGGGCTTGAACTGGCTGGTATAAACGATCATATGCGCGCAGCCGTTGTTTGAAAAAAGTACAGGCAGATCACCCGCATGATTGCCGTGCGGCTGCCCTTTCGGGTTGTAATGGCCGGCGGCGCCCATAAAAGCGTTCCTTCCGTCACCCAGCCCGCAGATCGGGCCTTCATGTATATGAAACCCGAACGGGCCTATCGGCTGTCCGCCCTGCGGCGCCGGCTTATAGGGCGGCAATCCGCAGACATCCGCGCGCACAACCGTTCCGCCGTGCGCATCGAAAAACTGCACCGTTCCCGTCAGATTCGGCGCCAGCGCGCTTCCTTTCATCTCCGCGACCGCCTGCGGATTCCTGTAATCGAGTCTGAAATTCATTTGATCCAATAATATCACCGCCTTTCTTATCCAGTCCAGTATATGACCGGATACAAAAGGCGGCTATAGGTTTGTTTACTCGCTCCTTGATCCTATCGCCTGCCGCTTCGTCGCAGGCGGCATTTCCCGCTGAAAAAGCCGTGCAAGGCTCATCTTGAAAAAATGCGGCGCGCCTTTGCACCCCGCCTTCGGAAGAGATTGAGACAGCAATTTTGTCACTGTCTCTATAAAAGATGAGAATTATTCCTTTACTCCTTTAAGCCGCCTCCAAAATGCAGTATAATATTAGGTAAAATTGTGCGGCGCGCCGGAAATGATTCTTCGTGGTAGACCAACCGTGAAGAACGCGCCTTTGAGATTTTGAGATACAAAAGATTGAAGGAAAAGGGAAGATACAAGATGTCTAGCTTTGACCGAGACCTGATTAATATGTATGAGCTGCTCATCTGTCTGACAAACGCGGAAGATTTAATAAGCCCCGAGGTGGCAAACCACCATCAGCAGGTCGCTTATCTGGCATTCAAGATCGCCGAGCAGCTGGGTTTGCCGGGCGGCCAGGAAAAGCAGCTGATGCTTGCGGGTCTGCTGCATGACGTGGGTACCCTTTCATTGGACGAAAGGCTTGAGCTCATTGAAAATGAGCCGCCGACATCACAAGACCACGCTTTCAGAGGCGCCCAGCTGATCGAAGGGTTTCCTCCTCTTCGTGACGTGGCCGAAATTATCAGATATCATCATATCCCGTGGGATAATGGTGAGGGCAGCGCCTTCAGGGGCGCGAAGGTGCCGTATCTGAGCCATATCCTTCATCTGGCTGACCGGATTGCCGTTTTAGTGGATCGCAGCCATGATATTATCGGGCAAATCAAAGGCATTCAGGCCAGGATACTGGCACAGAAGAACACGGCCTTTATGCCGGAATTGGTAGATGCGTTCATGGATATGAGCGAGCAGGAATACATATGGCTCGATATTGTCTATAAGCCCCTGCTTTATGTCTTACCGGACATTGTCGCATTCGACACGGTGGAATTAAACCTCGATGAGGTTATTGACCTGACGAAGATTTTTGCAAGTATCATTGATTTCCGAAGCCCGTTCACCGCAAACCACTCCGCGGGAGTTTCCAAAACCGCCGAAAAGCTGGCGCAGCTTGCCGGCTTCTCTGAAAAAGAATGTAAGATGATGATGATTGCGGGAAACCTGCACGATCTTGGAAAGCTGGCGGTGCAAAGGAATGTACTTGAAAAGCCAGGCAAGCTGAATCCGGAAGAATTCAATGTGATCAGAAGCCATACGTTCTATACCTTCCGATTGCTTCAATCAATCCGGGGATTTGAGACCATCAACAAATGGGCGTCCTTTCATCATGAAAAGCTGGACGGAAAGGGCTATCCTTTTCACCTGGACGATAAAAATATTCCGCTGGGCTCACGGATTATGGCAGTCGCGGATATTTTTACGGCGATTACCGAGGATCGCCCCTATCGGAAAGGAATGACCAACGAACAGGTGATTGCCGTACTTCGTTCGATGGTGGAAAATCATTCAATCTGCCCTTATGTCGTCTCGATCCTCATGGACAATTTCGAATCCGTTAATGAGATCCGAAAAGATGCGCAGGAAAAAGCCAAAATTAAATATCATTACTTCATCGACGCTCCAACGGAGCTGAGGTAATATGGACGGACTGCCGGCACCTTCCGCTTCTTGCAGGCATAGCCATGCGCTTCTATACGCATGGCTATGGAATAATCGTATGCGCAATGACTGCGGCAGTATTCTTTATTTAAAATCCTGTCCGGAGGGCGACTGGCTGAAAAGGCCCATCAGGCGTTGTGTGATCTCTGACCCGTCTTCAAACACACGATAGCCCGCTTTCGCCGCCATGCGCATTTCCGGCTCGGTGAAAATTCCCTGTTTAACGGGGCTCCCCGTCTTATCGGCGATGGTGATTTTAGTTTCCATGACTGCCTCCGCTGAGCCATTCGCCGTGTTATTCCGCTGTCATGCAGACGCGCGCTTTTATGCACCTGTCTTTGTCTGCCGCAGAACGGCAGGCAGCGGGAAAGCCGCCGGATAAGCCGCTCCATACTCATTGCGCAAGAACTCGAAAGGTTTTTGCGGCCCGCGCAGTCTGGGCACGGCTGACTCCGGCAATTCGGCATAAAGACCCTCATATGATATTATAACGAATTTATAGGGCTTTATGCCGGCTTTCTCCAGTTTTTTCAGCTTACACGCTCGATTTCCTTCTTCAGCCGCATGATAATGCGTTTTTCAAGGCGCGAAATGTACGATTGCGAGATGCCGAGCTGATCGGCAACATCCTTCTGCGTGCGCTCCACGCCGTCGCTGAGCCCAAAACGCATCTCCATGATCACACGCTCACGTTTTGAAAGCCTGCAGATCGCCGTATCGAGCAGGTCTTTTTCAACGTCTTTTTCAAGGTTGTGGTGCACAATGTCGTTTTCGGTGCCGAGCACGTCGGAAAGCAGCAGCTCGTTTCCGTCCCAGTCGATATTCAGCGGCTCATCGAGCGAAACCTCATTTTTCAGGCTCGCGCTTTTGCGCAGATACATCAGGATCTCGTTTTCGATGCATCGTGAGGCATAGGTGGCAAGCTTGATGTTGCGTGCCGGGCAGAAGGTATTCACCGCCTTGATAAGCCCGATCGTGCCGATCGATACAAGATCCTCAACGCCGACGCCCGTATTTTCAAATTTTTTCGCGATATATACGACAAGCCTCAGGTTGTGAACGATCAGGACGTTTTTCGCACCGGCGTCGCCCTTCTCGAGCAGCTTAAGATACTCGGCCTCCTCTTGAACTCCGAGCGGCGGCGGCA
>JARLHS010000194.1 GCA_031292115.1 Clostridia bacterium
AGCAGCAGCACCCCGTTGACCATTTTGAGGATGCGCTCCACCTCGCCGCCGAAATCGGCATGGCCGGGGGTGTCGACAATATTGATTTTGATGCCGTTGTACTGGACCGAGGTGTTTTTGGCGAGAATGGTGATGCCGCGCTCGCGTTCAAGATCGTTTGAATCCATCACGCGGTCCTGCACGACCTGATTCTCCCTGAAAACGCCCCCCTGTTTAAGCATTTCGTCCACAAGCGTGGTCTTGCCGTGGTCGACGTGCGCGATAATGGCGATATTGCGAAGATCGTTGCGAATCAAAAAAAATTGCTCCCTTCAAAACTCTCATTGTTGCTTCGGCTGCCGATGTACGACAGGCCGCGCGGCTCTGCGCGGGCAAATGTGCGCGGCTGTTAATTTTGCTGTTGCCGCCCGCCCCTTTTTTACGGCTGTGGGAACAGCGCCCTGACGATGTCGATGATGCGTTGCTGCTGCTCCGGCGTCATGCCGGAGCCCGAGGGAAGGCATATCCCACGGTCAAACACGGCGGCTGAGACGCTGTCGCCCCCGCCGCGCGCATCATGCGCGAAGAAGCGTCGCTGTCGGTAGAGCGGCTGCAGGTGCATCGGCTTCCACACGCGCCGCGATTCGATATTTTCGCGCTCAAGCGCGTCGATGATATCCGTCGGCCGGAAATGCGCCCCCTCATCGAGCAGAGCCACCGAAAGCCAGTAGTTGGGCGCGCCCTGCGCGCTGACCGGCAGCATGGTCAGAGGCAGCCCCAGAAATGCCTCGCGGTAGGCGGAAAAAATTTCGGCGCGCCGGTGTACCTTTGCCGCAAGCCCTTCAAGCTGGCCGCGCCCGAGCGCCGCGCAAATATTTGAAAGGCGGTAGTTGTAGCCCAGCTCCTCATGCTCATAATAGGGGAGCGGGAGCTTGGCCTGCGTCGCGAGAAATTTCATGCGTTCGATGGCGGCCCTGTCATCGGAAACGATCATGCCGCCGCCTGAGGTCGTGATGATTTTGTTGCCGTTAAATGAAAAGCATCCGAAACGCCCGAGGCTGCCGCACGGCCTGCCGCGGTAGCTCGCGCCGAGCGCCTCCGCCGCGTCCTCTATGACGGGCGTGCCGTAATGCCGGCAGATTTCAAGTAGCTCGTCGTAGCTCGCGGCCTGCCCGTAAAGATCCACAATGATGACGGCCTTCGGGAGCTGGCCGCTGCGCTGCGCCGCTTCAAACGCCCGCCCGAGCGCGGCAGGCGACATATTCCAGGTTCCCGGCTCGCTGTCGATGAAAACGGGCTCGGCATTCTGGTAGAGAATGGGGTTGCAGCTGCCTGCGAAGGTTAAATCGGAGCAGAAAACAACGTCGCCCTGCGCCACATTGAGAAAGCGCAGGCACAGATGCATCGCCGCGGTGCCCGAAGAAACGCCTGCTGCATAAGCCGTGCCGGTTTGTGCGGCGAGCTCCGTCTCAAACGCCGCGATATCGGGCCCGGCGGGTGCGATCCAATTTGAGCGGATGGCATCCATTACATATTCCGCCTCTCTGCCGGCAAGGTGCGGAGGCGAAAGATAAATTCTTGAATTAGTGCTCATTTCACGCGAACCTTCTAAATATGATGATAACATACCTTATATATTATAATGATTGTTGCCGCATTGTGCAAGTGCTATTCCTGCGGCCAGCCAATATGGCACACAGTGGCAGGCGCGGATTGCGTGACAAAGCCGCGCAATACCCCGTGCAGCAGGGCATTGGCGGCCGTATCTTGGGCAATCATACACATTTTTGATAGAAGCGGTGGTAAAATCACTGTATCTATCCCCGCCGGCAGCGGGTCTCAAAGGCGTTTGCCGCAGGTTGCTGCCGAAGCGATATTCAAAGAAGGGGGCCCGGCTATGAAAAACATACCGGAATTTCACACCGTGCGCGGCTACCAGCTGCTCGAGCACAGGGGGCAGCTTTCCCCCTCCATGGAGGATTACCTCGAAATGATCTATCGTGCATCGCTCGAGGGCGGCGCGGTGCGCGTTTCCGCAATTTCGCTGCGGCTGAACGTCAGGCCGCCTTCCGCGACAAAAATGGTGCAGCGGCTTGCCGACGCGGGGTTCCTGAGCTATCGCCGCTATGATACGATCGAGCTGACATCCGACGGACGCGCGCTTGGCGAATATCTGTATGACCGCCACAATACCGTGGGGCGCTTTCTTTCGATCCTCGGTGTAAAGGAAAATCTGCTGGAGGAGACCGAGCTCATCGAGCACAGCATCTCACAGGCAACGCTCAAGCGACTGGCGCGCTTCAACGAGCTGGCCGCGCAGGAGCCCGATCTGCTGAAAAAGCTCGACGGTGAATAATATTTCGCGTATATGCAATATGAGTCGGGGAAGCCGCGAATAATAATCTACTAATTTCTGTCTCGTCACTGCTTTGAGTGAGCAATCTGCCCGATACGTGATAATTGATCATGAAACACATCTTTGCCGCTCAAGCCAGACGGGCTCACCGCTTTTTTCGCTCGCCCGAAAAAAGGGTGCAAAAAAGGGCGCTGCTTCAATGCGGGGCGCCGGAAAAACCGCGCGGCGCAGTTTATG
>JARLHS010000195.1 GCA_031292115.1 Clostridia bacterium
CGGGCGAATGGGGAGAGCTTGTCATCACGACGCTTGTGAAGCAGGCGGCGCCGATTGTGCGTTACCGCACGCACGATATCACGCGCATCCTGCCCGAAAAATGCCCCTGCGGCCGAGACTACCCGATGATCGACCGCATCCTCGGGCGCACCGACGACATGATCAAGGTCAAGGGCGTCAATATCTATCCCGGCCAGATCGACGGCGTGCTGCGCAACTGCTCCGGCGTGAGCAGCGAATACCAGATCCACATCAACCACAACGAAGGGCGCGACATCCTGATCCTCAAGGTGGAAAAACGGCCCGGATGCTAGACGCGCGCCGTGGAGCTTGAGGTCGCGGAAAAATTCAAGAAGATCATCGGCATCCGCATCGACGTTGTGGCGATGGAGCTCGGCGCACTGCCGCGCAGTGAGAAAAAGAGCCAACGCGTTTTTGATTACCGGGAAAACTGAGCAGGCGGGGTTGCGGGGGGAGTATTGTGCGGCTGAAAGCTGCACAATACTCCCCCCGATCTCTTTTCCCCTGCGCGGGGGGGGCTGACAGGATACCGCCGCAACAAGGCTATTGCGTGATGCGGTGTTGAAATGCGCCGCACTTTGAGGTATAATACTCATCGGATAAGGGAGGCGGAGCCTTTGAGGATTGAGCGCGATCTGCTCGGAGAGATGGAGCTTGATGACGGCTGCTATTACGGCATTCACACCGCGCGCGCGCTGAGCAATTTCAGCATTACGGGCGTGCCGGTGCACAGGGAGCTTGTGCTCGCGCTGGTAACCGTGAAAAAAGCGGCGGCGCTCACCAATGCCGGCGCCGGCCTGCTGGATGAAGAGACGGCGCGCGCCATTGAGCAGGCTTGCGATGAAATCCTTGCCGGCGCACTGGCAGACCAGTTCCCGGTCGACTGCATGCAGGGCGGCGCGGGCACTTCCGACAACATGAACGTCAACGAGGTGCTTGCAAACCGCGCAATCGAGCTGCTCGGCGGAAAAAAGGGCGACTATTCGCTCGTACACCCGATCGATCACGTGAACCGCTCGCAATCCACCAACGACGTTTTCCCCACCGCGGTGCGCATCGCCGCCATCCGGATGCTCAAGCCCGTCTCGGAGCAATTCGCAAGGCTGCAGAGCGCGCTGCAGCGCAAGGAAGAGGAATTTTCCACAGTACTTAAAGTGGGCAGAACGGAGCTGCAGGATGCGGTGCCCGTCACCCTCGGGCAGGAATTCGGCGCGTGGGCACAGGCCTTCGCGCGCGACAGGTGGCGGCTCTATAAGGCTGAGGAACGGCTTCGGCAGGTGAATATCGGCGGCACAGCCGTCGGCACCGGCATCAACGCGCCCAGGGCGTATATCTTCAATATGATCGAAAATCTGCGCTCGCTGACGGGCATCGGCCTTGCGCGGGCGGAATATATGATGGATCCCACACAGAACTGCGACGTTTTTGTCGAGGTCTCGGGGCTTCTGAAGGCCTCGGCGGTTAATCTTGCGAAGGTCGCGGGCGACCTGAGGCTGCTTTCCTCGGGCCCGCGCGCGGGCATCGGCGAGATCCTGCTGCCCGCGGTGCAGTCGGGCTCCTCGATCATGCCGGGAAAGGTAAACCCCGTGATCGCCGAGGCGGTGAGCCAGGCGGCGTTCCAGATCATGGCCGACGACCTCGCCGTGACACTTGCGGCGCAGGCCGGGCAGCTTGAGCTCAACGCATTCCTCCCGCTGATCGCGAAAAACCTTTTTGAGATGCTTGAGCTGCTCGATCATGTGCTTGAAATTTTTATTGATCGGTGCGTCACAGGCATCAGAGCCGATGAAACGCGCTGCGCGGCACTTCTGGAGGGCAGCCTTTCGACGGTGACGGCGCTCACCGGCTATATCGGCTACGACCGGGCGTCCGAGCTTGCGAAATATTGCCTGAAAACGGGTAAAAGCGTCCGTCAGGCGCTGCTCGACCAGGGCATCGCGGATGAAAGTGAAATAGATGCCGTCCTCTGCGCGGCAGCCATGACAAGCCCGGGGATACCGGGCGGCAAATAGAACGGCGGAACGGAGCTTAATATGGAAAACTCGATGAACTCAACGCCCGTGTCCCAGCGATTCAGCATTTCGATCTTCGGCAGACGAAACGCGGGCAAATCCTCGCTGATCAACGCACTCACGGGGCAGCCGCTTTCGGTCGTATCGGAAGTGCCGGGCACGACGACCGACCCTGTCTATAAAACGATGGAGCTGCTGCCGCTGGGGCCCGTTGTGATTGCGGATACCGGCGGATTCGACGACGAGGGCGAGCTCGGCAGGCTGCGTGTCGAAAAAACCTATGAGGTGCTGCGCAAAACCGACCTTGCGCTCGTTGCCGCGTCCGCTTCCGAAGGCGTTACACGGTTTGAGGAGGATTTCATCGACGAGCTCAGGCGGCGGGCGATCCCCTGCATCCTGGTGATGAATAAGTGCGATTTAAAGCCTCTGCCGCTGCAGCAGGCGCAGGCCCTTTCTGCGCGGCTCGGCGTGCCGGCTACGGCCGTGAGCGCCGCCACCGGCGAAGGGATCGAGGCGCTCAAGGCGCTGATCGCAAAGTGTGCGAAATTTGACGACGCCGAGCAGGGGCTTGTCGGTGATCTCGTGGGGCCCGGCGAGACCGCCGTGCTTGTGACGCCGATCGACAAGGCCGCGCCGAAGGGTCGGCTCATTCTGCCGCAGCAGCAGACCATCCGCGATATCCTGGAATGCGACGCTGTCGCCGTCGTCACCAAGGAGCACGAGCTTGCGCGCACGCTTGAGGGGCTCAGGGAAAAGCCCGCGATCGTCATCACCGATTCGCAGGCGTTTTTAAAGGTTTCGGCGGATACGCCCGATGATATCCCGATGACCTCTTTTTCGATCCTTTTCGCAAGGCAGAAAGGGGATCTCGCCGAGATGGTGCGCGGTATCCGAAAGATCGAACATCTCGGCCCCGGCGCGCATGTGCTGATTGCGGAAGGCTGCACGCACCACCGGCAGTCCGACGACATCGGCAACGTCAAGATCCCGCGCTGGGTGCGGCAGCTCACGGGCGCCGAGATCAACTTTGAATGGGTATCAGGCGCGTTTTACCCGCGCGACATAGAGAAATACGATGTGATCATCCACTGCGGAGGCTGCATGCTTAACCGCAGGGAGATGCAGTACCGCATCGCGTACGCGCGCGAGCACGGAGTCGGCATCACCAATTACGGGATGCTGATCGCCTGCGTGCAGGGGATTTTGCCGCGTGCGCTCAGGCCGTTCCCCGCCGCAGCACTGGCGCTGGGGCAGGAGGGGTAAACGCCGTATTGCCTTCAGTGAATGGGAAAATGAAAGGGTTGAGCGCCCGGCGTATTGGTACGCCGATACGGGCCGCTCGGAGCCTTATTAAGCCGTACTTCCGCATGGGACGATACGGCTTAAAAAATATTAATATTTTGCTCAGCTGTTGAGAAACAGCCGTCGAATTGATATAATGATCTGCGAAGGCACGCAGAATTCCATCAAAAAAACGCGGCTGCAGCATAACTGCGGCCGCCTTTAGAAGGATGTTTCAATGGATACGTTAAAAGAGCTGATGTCGCTGTTTCGCAAGCCGTTTATGCGAAGGCTGTTACTTCTTTTATTGATGTGCTTTGTCCTCTTTCTGGTCAAGGGTCTGATTACGCTTCTCATGCTGACATTTATCTTTATTTATCTGATCAACACCGCGCAGGCTTTTGTCAGCAGACACCTCAGCCGGTACATCAAGATCAATAACTCTGTGATTATCGTCGCCATCTATCTGATTTTACTGGCGCTGCTTGTGCTGATCGTCTATTTCAACGCTCCGAAGGTTGCTGAGCAGGTTATAAATGTCGTCAACACGGTGACAAACTTCTTTCTTGCAGGCAGCAAGGGCAGCACACAGACAAATAGCGTCCTGCTCAACGAACTGCTGGGCTTCATGAAGACCATCGATATCACAACCTATGTGCAGGACGGCCGTAAATACATCATCGGCGTGCTTACGAATATCGGAGCGCTGGGCCTCGACTTTGTGATGTCGCTGATTCTGAGCCTGTTTTTCATGCTTGAAAAGAAAAAGATCTTTCGTTTCCTCGCCAAGTTTAAAACCAGCAAGCTCGGGTGGTTTTATAACGACACAAAATATTTTCTCGTCAAGTTTACAAGCTCTTTCGGCAAGGTCATCGAAACGCAGATCGTAATATCGTTCATCAACTCGGTGCTGTCGCTCATCATCCTGTGGATACTCCATTTTCCGAATCTGTTGGGCTTATGGGCAATGATTCTGGTGCTGGGTCTTATCCCGGTGGCAGGCGTTTTCATTTCGCTGCTTCCGCTTTCGGTCATTGCCTTCAACATCGGCGGCCTACGGTACATCCTCTATGTCCTGATACTGGTGGCCATCCTGCATTCGGTTGAAAGCTATGTGCTGAACCCGAAGCTGATGTCCAATAAAACCAAGCTGCCCGTTTTCGTCACATTTCTGGTGCTGATCGTTTCTGAACATTTTTTCGGTGTGTGGGGCCTCATCGTAGGTATCCCCATCACGATCTTCCTGCTTGACTTGCTCGACGTAAAAATGGAGACCTAATCATATGCCTGGATTTTACCGTTCTCCAGCAGCTTGAGAAAAACGACCACAAGCTCCGGGTCAAACTGTTTTCCCGCATTTTTTTTCAGGTCGCCTGTGGCATATTCGAGGCTGTAAGCCTCTTTATACGGCCTGCTGTGCGTCATCACATCGAAAGAATCGACAACCGTTATGATGCGTGAGAGCAGGGGAATATCTCCGCCCGTCAGGCCGGTGGGGTAGCCCGTGCCGTCGTACCGTTCATGGTGCGAAAGTATCGCGCCCGCGATGTGCGAGAGCTCGGGGGTTGACGATGCAATGCGGTATCCGATCTCAGAATGCGTTTTCATGACGGCCCACTCATCATTTTCGAGTTTTCCGGGTTTGCCCAGGATATTATCCGGGATGCCGATTTTGCCGACGTCATGAAGAAGCCCGAGAAGCTCGAGCTCGTCAAGCTTTTCCTGCGGCAGCCCGAGGCTGACTCCAAGCTGCCTGC
>JARLHS010000196.1 GCA_031292115.1 Clostridia bacterium
GACGCCGTGCTGCGCAGCTTTGAGATTGAGCTTGGCCACGAGGTGACACGCCCCACGATCGCGGGCCTCATGGGCGCCTACGGCGCGGCGCTCTATGCCTCGACGCGCGGCGCCCAAAACCAGCGCGGGCTGATCTCAAAGGACGAGCTTGCGGTCTTCACACACACCTCGCGTGTGACGAACTGCGGGCTCTGCTCCAACCATTGCCCGCTCACCGTCAATACTTTTTCGGGCGGCCGCCGTTTTATCGGCGGCAACCGCTGCGAGCGCCCGCTCGGCACCAAACCCGATGAGAGCCTGCCCAACCTTTACAAATTCAAATATCAGAGGCTGCTTTCCTATAAGCCCGTGCCCGGGCCGCGCGGCAAGATCGGCATTCCTTTCGTGCTGAATATGTATGAAAATCTGCCGTTCTGGCATACGTTTCTGACCCGGCTCGGCTTTGAGGTGGTGCTGTCGCCCGAATCAACGCGCAGCCTATATATCCACGGGCAGTATTCCATCCCCTCCGACACCGTCTGCTACCCCGCCAAGCTCGTGCACGGGCATATTGAGGCGCTGCTCGACGAGGGAGTGAATACGATCTTTTACCCCTGCCTGCCGTATAATTTCGACGAGAAGATTTCCGACAACCATTACAACTGCCCCGTCGTAGCCTATTATCCCGAGCTGGTTGCCGCCAATATTCCGCGGCTCAAGCAGGCGCGCTTTCTCCGCCCGTATTTCGGCCTGCACCGCCCTCGCGACTTTGCTAAAAAGGCCGCCGACTATTTCGGAGAGGAATTCGGCATCCCGCGCGCAGACGTCATCGCAGCCTCACGCGCTGCCTACCGTGAATTACAAAGCTACCGGCAGGAGGTGCGCAGGCAGGGCGAGGCGGCGCTCGAATACGCTGAAAAGAACGGCAGTCATGTCATCGTGCTCGCGGGTCGGCCCAATCACATCGACCCGGAGATTAACCACGGCCTTGACAGCCTTATCTCGTCTTTCGGCCTTGTGATCGTTTCGGAGGATGCCGTGGCGCACCTCGGCGCCAGGGAGCGAGTCAAGGTGCTCAACCAATGGACTTACCACGCACGCCTTTACGCGGCGGCGCGCTTTGCGGCCTCGCATCCCAATACGGAGCTCGTGCAGCTTGTCTCCTTCGGCTGCGGCATCGACGCCATTACGGGCGACGAGATGCGCTCGATCTGTGAGAAGGCCGGGGATCTCTACACACAGATCAAGATCGATGAAATCAACAACCTCGGCGCGGTGAAGATCCGCATTCGCAGCCTGATCGCCGCGGTGCAGTCCCGTCAGGAACGCGGGAAAACGGAATAAGCAGATCGAGAGGAAAGCCATGAAGAATCGAAATAAAAACGACCGTCCGGTCTTTACCAAAGAGATGAAAAAGGAATATACCGTCCTGCTGCCGATGATGCTGCCCATCCAGTTCACGCTGATCAGAAACAGCCTGCGCATGGAAGGCATCCACGCAGAGCTGCTCGAAACGAACGGCCGCTCAATCGTCAACGAAGGGCTCAAAGACGTACACAACGACACCTGCTACCCCGCGCTGCTCGTCGTAGGGCAGTTTATCGAGGCGCTCAAAAGCGGGAAATATGATATCAATAAAACGGCTCTGATGATCACGCAGACGGGCGGCGGCTGCCGCGCCTCCAACTACATCCATCTGCTGCGCAAGGCGCTCAAACGCTGCGGCTTTGACCAGGTGCCCGTCATTTCCCTCAATATCTCGGGGCTTGAGCACAACCCCGGCTTCAAGCTCAGCTATAACCTGATGCGCAGGATGATCTATTCGCTGCTTTACGGCGATCTGATCATGCTGCTTGCCAATCAGTGCCGCCCGTATGAGAAGGAAAAAGGCGCGGCCGACCGGCTTGTACAAAGCTGGATCGATCTGCTCACCGAGGAATACAAGGCGCCGAAGAACCTCAAATACGCGCACATCAAGGAAAACATGACGCGCATCGTCTGCCAGTTCGACGCGCTGCGGCGCGTGCCTTCGGATAAGATCCGCGTGGGCGTTGTGGGTGAGATTTACATCAAATACTCGCCGCTCGGCAACAACAACCTCGAACAGTTCCTGATCGACGAGGATGTGGAGCCCGAGGTACCCGGCGTACTCGATTTCATCATCTTCAAGGCCGACAACCGCGTGGAAGACTGCCGCATTTACGGTGGGAAACCGCTCAAAAGGATGTTTTTCCAGTATGTAGTCCGCATCCTCGAAAAGCGCCAGCAGGAGCTCATCGATATCATCAAGCAGAATTCCTCATTCCGCCCGCCGGCGAACTACGAGACGATCAAGAATCTTGTGAAGGGCTATCTCGGCTACGGCAACAAGATGGGCGAGGGGTGGCTGCTCACGGGCGAGATGCTCGAGCTCATCCACTCCGGCACCAACAACATCGTCTGCACACAGCCCTTCGGCTGCCTGCCAAACCACGTCGTCGGCAAAGGTATGATCCGCAAGATACGCGAAAATCACCCCGAATCAAACATTGTCGCCATCGATTACGACCCGAGCGCGACGGGTATCAACCAGGAAAACCGCATCAAGCTCATGCTTGCAAACGCAAGGCTCGCGCAGCAGCGCGGCGCCGCCGAAAAAAGCAGCCATGAGATGGATTTCGCGGCGAAGTAAAAGCCGAAGGCGCCCTGCCCCGGCTTCTGAAAAAGTTATGAAAAGGCTATGCCTGCAAGAGGGGATCAAGCGCTTTCGGCGCTTGACCCCCTCTTTAAAACCGCATGTGCTTGCAGACGCTTCCCGCCCTTAAACGCGGGGGCAGAAAAGGATCTGCCTGTGATGTGGCTATGAGATGTAGATGGGCTGTATCTGTCTGCCCTCCAGCGCCGCGCGCACGGTTGGGAGCAGCATCCCCATCTCAGCCACCATCGAGGTGGGCTTTTTCACGAAGTCATCCTGCCGCATCGGCACGAAATAGATGTTTTTTGCGTTCATGAGCTGCCCGATGTTTCGCGCAGAGGCCGCGAGCGCGTCGTTGGAGGCGACCGCGATCACCACGGGGCGCTGGTTGCGCAGGTGCGCCTTCGCCGCCATCGTGACGGCGGTATCGGTGATGCCGCCCGCGAGTTTACCGAGCGTATTGCCCGTGCAGGGCGCGATAATCAGGATATCGAGCAGCGCCTTCGGGCCGATGGGCTCGGCGTCGTTGATCGTGTGGACGATGCTTCTGCCCGCAATCTGCTCAAAAAGCTCGATGAAGCTTTTTGCCGTGCCGAAACGCGTATCGGTGGAGTAGGCCGCTTCGGACATAATCGGCAGGATCTCGAAGCCCGCCCCGATCAGCTCCGGAAGCTGTGCGAAAGTTTGGTCGAACGTGCAGAAGGAGCCCGTGACGGCAAAGCCGGCTCTGATGCCCATTGCTATCCCTCCTCCGCAAGGATATTGAGAATCGTATCCTTGATAATCACGCCGGATGTAATCGGCGCCACCTTGCCGGGCAGAGACAGCGCCCAGACCGTCTTGAGCCCCAGATGTCCCGCCGTTTCAAAATCCACACCACCGGGCTTCGAGGCAAGATCAATGACCAGGCAATCCTTCCGGATGTCTGAAAGGACCGCTTCTGTGAGGATCACCGCGGGCACGGTGTTGAACACGATATCAAAGCTGCCGATAATCCCGTGCAGTGCCGATATATGTACGGCCTGATAACCGAGCGCTTTGATCCAGGCGAGGTCGGCGTACTTGCGCGCGCAGGCGGTCACCTGTGCGCCGAGTGCGGCGAGGTCGCGGCAAAGCGTTTTTGCCACACGCCCGTACCCCATGACAAGACATCTTGCGCCGTGGATCGTGATGGGCAGCTCCTCCATTGCGATCTGGATGGCGCCCTCGGCGGTCGGGATCGTGTTGAGGATCTCAAGCTCCTCCCGGTCGTAGTAATCCACCAGCTTGAAGCCGTGCCGGCGTGAAATATCCCAGACCTTTTCGGTCAGCTTGCCTCCCGTGATCAGCGTGGCGGCATCCGCCGCGCCCCAGACCTCTTCAAGCGGCACCGGCGACCGTGCATAGGGCGCGTTGACCGTGACGCCATCCACCGTAAACGGCAGCGGCAGGATGACGCAGCCCGCCTTCTGCACCGCCTCGGCGGCGGATTTGCAGCGCACGACGTCCGACGCAAGCTCGATTTCCCTGTCAAACCCTACCGCGAGCACATTGTAGCCGTCGTCTGCGGCAAGCAGGCCGGCCAGATGCACCTGGCGCAGGTCGCCGCCGATCACGGCAAAGGTTTTATTTTTCAGCATAGCTTCATTATGCTCCTTTCTCAAACAAGGGCTTTCCAAATCCCCTGAAAAGCAGATCATTCCGCAGATAAAATCCCCAGAGCCACGCGCCTGAGAGCAGACGGTTCTGCCGCCGCAGCGGCGCATAGCCGTTCGGATCCAATACCATCGTATGAAACATGCGGTATGGAAGTGAGGAACAATCGCCCGCGGCCATGAATTTTATGGGCATGCCGGCACTGCCGGCTCCTGTTACCGGGGGGCTTTCGGCCTGCCGCGGCGGCGCAGGGCGCACGGGCCCTCAAAGC
>JARLHS010000003.1 GCA_031292115.1 Clostridia bacterium
CGGCCTGCCCGTCGGCCTGCAGCTCATCGGCAGTAAATTCGGCGAAGAGGCGATCCTCAACGCGGCGCTGGCCTTTGAAAACACGCTCCCTGTGGCGCGTCCCTGCGCCGTCGGCCGGAAGGAAGGTTGAAAACCATGGATTATGAAACCGTTATCGGTCTTGAAATTCACGCCGAGCTTTCGACGGAATCAAAGATTTACTGCAGCTGCAAAAATGCCTTCGGCGGCGAAGTCAACACCCAGTGCTGTCCGGTCTGCACGGGCATGCCGGGCACGCTGCCGACCCTCAATAAAAAGGTGGTGGAGTACGCCGTCAAAATGGGTCTCGCCATGCACTGCTCCATCAACAAGATCTGCAAGCAGGACAGAAAGAATTATTTCTACCCCGACCTGCCCAAGGCCTACCAGATCTCGCAGTTTGACGTGCCGCTGTGTGAGCGCGGCTATGTCGACATCTACTTCGGGGGCGAAGAAAAGCGCATCGGCGTCACACGCATCCATATCGAGGAGGATGCCGGCAAGCTGCTGCATGACGAAAGCTTTTCGGGCTCGCTCGTCGATTTCAACCGCTGCGGCGTGCCGCTGATCGAGATCGTTTCGGAGCCCGACCTGCGCAGCTCGGAAGAGGCCAAGACCTATCTCGAGACCGTCAGCTCAATCCTCGCGGCGCTTAATATTTCAGACTGCAAGATGCAGGAGGGCTCTATCCGCTGCGACATCAATGTCTCCATCCGGCCGCGCGGCAGCGAAAAGCTGGGCACACGCTGCGAAATGAAAAACGTCAACTCCTTCGGCGGCACGCAGCGCGCGATCGAATACGAAATCGCACGTCAGATCAAGGTCGTGGAGGCCGGCGGCACCATCGACCAGGAAACACGCCGGTGGGACGACGGCAAAGGCATGAATTTCATCATGCGCAGCAAGGAAGACGCGCAGGATTACCGCTATTTCCCCGAGCCGGATCTGCTGACCATCGTGCTAGACGACGCGCAGATCGAAGCCATCCGGGCAACGATCCCCGAGCTGCCCAACAAAAAGCTTGTGAGGCTCATGAAGCAATACGGCCTGCCGGAATTCGACGCCGGCCTGCTTGCCGAAAGCCCCGAAAAGGCGCAATTCTTCGAGAGCTGCGCCGCCCTTCAGACGGCGCAGCCCAAGACTGTTTCAAACTGGCTGATCGGCGACATGACGCGCATCCTCAACGACCGCGGGCTTGAGCTCAGTCAGACGCCCGTCACGCCGGAAAAGCTCGCGCGCATGGTGGAGCTTATCGAAAACGGCACGATTTCAAACACTGCGGGCAAGACGGTGCTTGAGGAGCTTTTCGCGGGGAAAACGCCCGACGTGGCGGTAAAGGAAAAGGGCCTCGCGCAGATCAGCGACCGCAGTGAGCTTGAAACGCTCGTGCAAAGCGTGCTCGAGGCAAACCCGAAGTCGGTGGCCGATTACAGGGGCGGCAAGACCAACGCGGCCGGCTTCCTTGTCGGGCAGTGCATGAAAGCGTCGGGCGGCAAGGGGAATCCCCAGCTGCTGCGAGGGCTACTCGTCGAAATGATCGAAAAAATATAACGGCCCGGAGCCGCTGTCATACTGATCCCGATTAGAAAGAATACCATTCGCCAAAAAGCAAGCCTCCCGCACATTTTTAAAAGGCGTTCTATCATCGGATTGTTTGAAATGTGGTTTGAATCCCTATAACACGAAAGGATACTGTACAATGACAGAAAAATTTAAGGAATACACACCGGAAATTTCGCCCGGCGCATTCGTCGCGCCCGGCGCGCACATCATCGGCCAGGTGAGCATCGCGACGGAAGTCAGCATCTGGCACAACGCCGTGCTGCGCGGCGATATTGAAAAAATCACCGTCGGCCGCGGCTCGAATGTGCAGGATAACTGCACGCTGCACTGCGACCACGGCATGGAGCTTTTAATCGGGGAAAATGTCACCGTCGGGCACAACGCCGTGCTGCACAGCTGCACGGTGGGCGACGGCTCGCTCATCGGCATGGGCGCGATCGTGCTGGACGGCGCGAAGATCGGCAAAGGCTGCCTTGTCGCCGCCGGCGCACTTGTCACACAAAACGCCGAGATCCCCGACGGGAGCCTTGTGATAGGGAGCCCCGCGAAGGTAAAACGAATTCTCTCGCCCGAAAAAAAGCAGAAGCTTCTCGACAACGCCGATGAATATGTAAGGCTTATAAAGGAATATTAACTAAGCCGCATCCGCTGCTGCCGCTGCGGTTAGGCGATGGAATCCATGACAATTCGGTTTTCGTCACAACCTGCAAGCATATGAATGCGGAGGAATGATCATGAAAAGATCGACGGGAATCGTTCGGCACGCGGATTTGCTCGGCAGGATCGTCATACCCAGGGAGACGAGAGAGAAGCTTTACATCAAAAGCGGCGACCCTGTGGAAATTTACAGGGAAGGCAAGCAAATCTACATCCGGAAATATACACCGGGCTGTATTTTTTGCTCAGGCACCACGGATTTGATGGAATTCGGCGATTACAACGTGTGCAGGAAGTGCAGGGATGAGCTTGCGGGGATGGCACGCGACCTGTAGCGCGCCTGCCGGTGCGGGGAATCAGCGCCCGCCCTTCGGCTTTCTGAAGACCCAGTATTTGCTGCCGAGGAAGCTCGGCGGTGTGATCAGCAGTGAGTTGAATATGGGTGCGATCCACTTGCTGACATGCAGCACGCCGACGAAAAGATAGATCAGGAACGCGCTTAAAAAATACAGCGCGATGTAAAGCGCAAAGAATTTCAGCGCCGCGCCGCGGTGGGGCGCCTCCTTACCCTTGAAGAAAAAGACAAAATTCATCAGATACTGATAGGCCGTGCTCAGGAAGAACCCCACAAAATTCGCAATCTGAGTATTGAGGCCGATCCAGATGACCACATCATAGGCTCCGAGCAGGACGAGGAGCGCGCTCGTGCCCACGAGCCCGAAGCTGATAAACTGATAAAGCGCCGGATATTTCCGTTTGAAAGCGTTGAGCAGCCTTTTTATTGATGACATTTGGTTTTTATCACACCTGATTTTCCGTTGATTTTAGGGTCTCTTTTAGTCTGCGCAAAATGCGCGATAATAGCCCCGTGCCGTTCCGGCCCGTTCAAAGAGCGCCGCATGATGCCAGCCGCCTCTAAAAATGCAATGTTACCAGTATAATATATTTCAGCCGGTTATTCTACAAGTATTTTGAAGTTTGAAGGCCTGCATCCCGCGGCTTTTTGCCCGAGCCGGCCTTTTCTTTTTGAGCAAAGGAGGTCTGACGATGCGCATTCTTGTGGACGCGGATGCGTGCCCTGTCAAGGAGATCATCGTGCGCACCGCAAAACGGCACGGCCTGCCCGTCACAATGGTGATCGATACCAGCCATGAGCTCAGCGACGGCTACAGCGAGATCATCACGGTAGATAAGGCGCGCGACAGCGCGGATATCCGTCTGATCAACCTCACGAAGCCGGGCGATATCGTCGTGACGCAGGATTTCGGCGTCGCCGCGCTGGCGCTAGGCAAGGGGGCGCGCGCGATCGGCCAGAACGGCCTCGTCTACTCCGACGCCAATATCGAGGGGCTGCTGCTTGAACGCCATCTGGGGCAGAAAATCCGCCGCGCGGGCGGGCGGACTGCCCATATGAAAAAGCGCACGGGGGAAAACGACGCGGCTTTTGAAAACGCGTTTGAACGCATGCTCGGGGATGCCTGCGCGGGCGGCGATTCAGACGCAAAGAAGTAATTTCGGCGCAATTTGATGAAAACGGTTGATTTTCCCCCGTCGTTTCATTATAATCCTTTTGTGGGGGTATGGTTAATCGTAGATCCCTTTAAAAAGCTGTGCCTGCCCGATCTGCCCAAGCTTGCTATAGCTGTAAAAGACGCTCCCGCGATAGCTCTTCTTTGTTCTCGCATACTCCACCTGGTTTACCCCCGCGGCATTGACCCAGTATCCGGCGCCGACGAGCACGGTGCTGTTGTAGCCGACGTAAAGCGCCACGCCGCACCGGCTGCACAGCGCGTCTCACCAGTCGACAACCGAGGCGTAGGGAGGCTTCCCGGCCGGCTGGCTGAAACCCAGTCGATCTGCGGGCATATGTAATCAACCCACCGGTTTTCAACCCATTTCTTCGTATCGGCATATTGGTTTAAATAGGTGGATTGTGCCGGGACAGAAAGACTGATGCCCTGCGGCATGCTGCTTTTTTCGCCCAGATCACCTGCGGCGCGACGCCGAACGAAACACCCGGATTGACGGCCGTTACGGCGTCGACGATAGCCTGCAGCTCCTTCTTCTGCGCGGCGGCATTGCTCTGGGCCTTGGGGAATTCGATGTGATAGGCCGTTACGACCCACACACCGCGCATCTCGGTGAAGGTAAGCGTCTTGTAGTGACTGCCGGCAGCTGATGAGGAGGATGCAGCCTGCGAGGATACCGTACCGGAGGATGAAGGGGATACTTCCACCCGGGGAGGACGGGGCGATGACCGAAACGGCCTGTGAGGGCACCTGAGAGGCTCCGGATGCGATAAAGACCCCTTTGATATCAAACGTTTCACAGCCCGTGATGACGGGCAGCAGCAAAAGAAGCACGGCCGCACGGGCGGCAGCAGAGTTGAATGAGCGTTTTTTCATCGCTGTTTCTCCGCAGTCATTTTTTAATCGCTTTTACCGTATGCGGCACGGCACGTTGATAGCCCCGCCTATCGCTTGTGGAATAATATAGTCATCATTGTAGCATCAAAAAAGCGCGGGTGCGCACGAAAAAACAGGCCGACGCATATTTTTATACATGGCGTTTAACCCGTTTCTGTATCAACCAGAATTATAGATTCACTATTTATTTCGATAGATATCGATTATTTCCGACACTTGGAGGTTTTCTCATGATCAAAGCATGCATCTTCGACCTTGACGGCACCCTGATCAATTCGCTTGAGGATCTCGCCGACAGCGTCAACTACGCGCTGCGGCTTCAGGGATATCCGGAGCATGAAACCGCTGAATTCCGCTATTTCGTGGGGCACGGCGCGGTGCGGCTGATCGAATCCTCACTGCCGCAGAATATGCGCACGCAGGATAACATCAACGTGACATACTCGATCTACCGCCGCCGCTACACGGAGCACAGCCTCGACAAGACACGGCCCTATGACGGCATCCTTGAGATGCTCGAAAAGCTCAGGGAGGCGAATATCCGGCTTGCGGTGCTTTCAAACAAGCCCGATTCCGACACGCGCAGCATGATCGAGGCGCTTTTCCCGCACGGGATTTTTGACGCCGTTGCAGGCCATCGCGAAGGGCTGCCGCACAAGCCCGACCCGCAGGGCGCTTTTGATGTGTGCGGGGCTGCGGGCATTGAGACGTCGGCATGCGCGATGCTTGGTGATTCAGAAGTGGATGTCATGACCGCGCTCGCTGCCGGAATGCTGCCGGTCGGCGCGCTGTGGGGATTTCGCGACCGGGCCGAGCTCGAGGGGGCGGGCGCGCGTTTCGTGATCGAATCGCCCCTGGAGCTGCCCGGCCTGCTCAGCCGGCTGTAATGCGAATCTCCGTTTTTAAGTACCCCGGGGTGGCTCTGCCAAAGCCCTTACAGCGGTCAATTTAAAGGGGGTTACCCAAATGGAAAAAATTCTGCTGGATACCGACATCGGCAGCGATATCGACGACGCCGTATGCCTTGCCTACCTGCTGTCGAATCCCGAATGCGAGCTGATGGGCGTCACCACCGTCAGCGGGGAGCCCGTGAAGCGCGCGATGCTCGCAAGCGTGCTGTGCCGCGCGGCGAAAAAGGAGATCCCTATCTATCCCGGTGTTGAGAGCCCCCTTTTCGGGAAGAACAGCCAGCCGCTGGCGCGCCAGGCCGATGCGATTGGCCGATGGAGCTGTGAAACGGAATTCCCTCGCGGCGAGGCGGTGGAATTTCTGCGAAAAACCATCCGAAGGCACCCGGGCGAGATCACGCTTCTCGCCATCGGGCCTATGACCAATATCGCGCTTCTGTTCAGCGTCGACCCGGAGATACCTTCTCTTCTCAAGCAGCTGGTGTTGATGTGCGGCGTATTTACCAACCGTCTGGCCGGCGTCGGCCCGCTCGAATGGAATGCGCTGTGCGACCCGCACGCGACCTCCATCGTTTACAATGCGCCGGTCAGGATTCACCGCTCCATCGGGCTGGATGTCACCTGCCAGGTCACCATGTCGAAGCAGGATGTGGAAAAGAATTTCACAGCCGAAATCCTCAGGCCTGTGAAGGATTTTACACGGGTATTCTTTGAGAGCTTCAGCGTGATGACCTTTCATGACCCTCTGGCCGCCGTGTCGATCTTCGCACCCGGCGTCTGCTCCTTCGAGCACGGAAACGTCGAGGTGGAGCTCGGCGGTGGCAAATCCGAAGGGATGACCTTCTGGACGCCCGACAGGGAGGCCGGGCGCCATGAGGTCGCGCTCGGGGTTGACAAAGACAGCTTCTTCCGGCATTATTTCTCGGTGGTAAACCGCTGACCGGGGCAGGC
>JARLHS010000197.1 GCA_031292115.1 Clostridia bacterium
ACCGGCAGATATTGAAAATTGTCGATCACAAGATAGGTTTCGTGAGCGCATTGGATTTGCCGTACTGCGTCCGATGCCTCGCCTATATTAGCAGCGTTCGGCAACTCGATCTGTAAAAGACGTTTCCCGGCGTCCGCATCAATTTTGTTGATTTCAAAACAGAGGCGGCGAAAGCCGGCGGCAGGCGTTTCATCGATCGCGGTGACCCAATATACGGGTGTGCTTTGAGAAATTTTTTCATCCAGAAAGTCCCTTATCGCAGTTGTCTTGCCAAAACCGGATGGGGCTTCCACAATGACAGTAGGCACAAACCGAATCATATTCAATTTGCTTTTAAGCCGGTCGGAGTAGTAATGCGGCAGGGCTCCGGTGATTTCTTGTCGCATATTTCAGCCTCCTTATGTACGGCAGATCGCGAATCCTAAGCCTTTACAGAGTTCCAAAATATTTTACTTTGGCTTTGTTATCTATATGATTAAATTTTATTATACAGTTTTTTATCGGTGCAGACAAGCTGCGCCATATAAATTGTCAGGTGTTTTCACGAGAGCGGTAAAATACGCTTCAGTCACAATAATTGGGCCGCAACGTGTAAAAGATAAAATAAAGCGAATGAAAGGACTCAAACCACGAGGGTTCGAATCCTTTCATTCGCTATTTTGAGTGGTGCGCCCGACAGGAGTCGAACCTGCGACCTATAGAGTCGGAGTCTATCGCGCTATCCAGCTGCGCTACGGGCGCGCATATATGAGAACTGCCCAAAAGCAGTAATCAACTTTGTAAAAATTAGTGGTCAAATAGCAGTCAAAGGCAAGAAAAGAAATGCGCAATGTCGCCATAAACCCAGTGTTCATCAGTGTTTGTACAATCTCTCATCTGAAAACGGCAGAAACGTCGGAGTCCAACGCTCTATCCAGCTGAGCTACAGGCGCATATTTTATTGAAAGGAGCCCTCTTTCCCGCTTCGCCCATCCGGGCCGGGGCAGGGATACAGGCCGGTATTATTATATCAGACTGCACAGCCGTTGTAAAGCCCGCCCGGCGCATGCGGCGCTTTTTATGCACCGCATAACTTCACGAAAGCCTGAAACGTATGTTTTTTGCCTCGCCGGGTGTATTTTTGACTGCCGGGCTCGGGGCGATGCCTCTACAGCAGAATTCATGCCTAGCACTTACCGCCAGAATTCGAACAGCATGCAGAGCCGCTGGAACATCACGGGGTTAAAGTTGGAAAAATAGCTGTATTCGCCCAGCATGCAGATGCTCAGCGAGATCACGGAGGTCAGCGCTGCCGTGCAGGCAAAGAGCTTTGCGACGGGGGCGCCCGCCTGCCTTCGGGTGAAATAATCGGAGGCCTCAAGCCAGAGCATCAGCGCGGCGATGCCGAGCACGGGCAGGATGTCAAGCATGTAGCGCATGATCACGCCGCCGAGCAGGATATCCACCGGCACGAACACGAGCGGCACGATCAGCATGAGTGCGGCAAAGCGCTTTTTGAGCGACCGACGGGGCATCCTCCGCACGATAAAGGCGCCCGCGAGCACGATGAGATAGATGGGGAAGCTGAAAATGCCCGCTATCGGCTGGTTATAGTAATACTGCGTCATGTTGGCCGGGGTCTCGGATGTGACATGAAAGAACGGGAAATTGAGATCGACGGAAAGCGGCTGGAGGACGTAATGAAAAAACCCGTTGACAAGCTTCGAAACGTCGGTGATTTTATTATAGGCAATGTCGCTGATTGTGAGCTGGTATTTCGCGCCGGTCTGCAGCGGCGAGCCGAAACGCAGCCAGTTGTAGCCCATCAGCAGTGCTGCAAAAAACACGAGCGGTGCCAAAAAGACGGTGGCCCTGCCCGCCTTGCGCTTTGCTCCCCCGCGCCCCAGCAGGGTGGGCAGGAACGGAATGGCCACGGCGATATACAGCACCAGGTTGATCCTTGAGGCAGTCATCAGCGCAAAGAACAGCCCGCAGAGAAAGAGCTTGGCCGTAGTGTGCCGGGGGCTGCGGTACAAAAGCAGCAGCATGTTGAGCGCGAGCAGCAAAAATGCGAGGCCGCTGGAGACCGCAAGCTCGTAGAAATACGGTCTGCCGCAGACCCAGAGGAGGCTGAAGCCGAAAACGGAGACCACCGCACCGGAAATAAAGGTGAGAAAATCCGTTTCGGGAAAGAAGCACCGGATGATGTTGCGGTAAAGGCCCATCATCGCGAGCAGCGCAATACAGATGAAAATCAGCACCGCGAGCGCCGTCGGCAGATAGAAGCCCGTGATCAGCCTGAACGGGAGCAGCAGTATCAGGACGGGCGCGATGCCGTAATAGGCGTAATATTTGCCGTGAAAAAGCGCGCTGTCCCACAGGAAGCTGACGTTTGCCGCGCTGCGCTGGCTGAGGTCATAGGGGTTGGCCAACGCAAGCAGCTGCGAAGAGGGCTTCGTCAGCAGGCTGAGCTGGCCGTGGCTGAACGCCTGGGTCAGGAGCTGGTAGTTGTCGCCTTGATCGATGACATCGGAGGAAAACTGCATTGAAGCGCCCGAAGCAAAGACGATCAGGCCCGCCGTCAGAATGCCGCAGATTGCGACTGCAAAAAAGAGGTTTACCTGCCAGACGCTGTCTTCATCATAGCGTATTCGCCAGGGCTTGAAATAGCGGATGAGGCAGATCAGTGCCAGAATGAAAAAAAGCAGCAGCATACGCCCAAGCCGGAAATGAAAATACGGGCGGTTGATTTCGATGGATTTGATGGCCAGGCTTTCGCCGGAAACATTGGTGAAGGTGAAGGTGAGCGAGCTGCATTTACCGGAGCTCACCACGCTCAAGGTATTGGAGCCGGAGACGCCCGGATTCACCTTCCAGGTACCGACATCGGTTGTCTCTTTGGAAAAATCATCGTCTTTAACGCCCACCGACACATCGAATCCGTCTTTGCCCGCATTGCCGGCATAGTTGATCTTGACATTATAAACACGCGTACCGATGCTCGGGACCGTGAATTCTGCGTCGTCGGAAGCGACCGTCACGCTCTGGAAATCGCCTTCGCACTCCGTCAGCGCCGTGAAACCCGAAGCGGAAAAGGTCTCGGTCTGCGCACGGGCTAGCAGAGGCAGAAAATATCTGAAGTTAAAAAGAAACACCTCGGCGGCGACTGAAACCGCAAGAAGGACGGCAAGCCGAATAAAAAGCCTCCGATGCCCTGCGATATTCCTCATCCTCATTCCTGCTTGGTTTCCTGGTAATCTTCCTCACTGTTCACCGACCATAAGGCGGTCTTGTCGGATGTGCCCGAGCGGATGCATCCGCATGCCTCGAACGCCGTGAGCATGGAGTGATCCATATTGTTGTAGCGGTGCTGCCCGTTGCGGCCGATGCAAAAGAGGTTCTCAAAGCCGTCAAGGTATTCGCGCACCGCGCCGAAATCGCTGTAGCTGCCGAAATACGCCGGATAGGCCTTTTTGACCCTCTCGCGGAAGCTGTCGAGCACGTCGGCCTTATCGATGACGCCGATCTTTTCAAGCTCGCCGGTGGCGTATCCGATAAAATCCGCGTCATTCATTTCCCAGAGCGTATCGCCCTCATTGCAGAAATATTCGAGCCCGATCCATACCTTGGAGGGGTCGCGCACCATATAGGGCGACCAGTTGTTGAAGATCTGGAGCCGCCCGATGCTCACGTCGTCCTCCTGTATGTAAATCCAGGTGTCGGGAACGATATTATTTACCGTTTTGATCGCGGTGTCGTTTTTAATCTTCAGCTTATTCAGCAGCAGCCCCACTGTGATGAAATCGCGGTAGGGGAGGGCCGCGGCCGTGTCATAGACGTTCTTGGGCACCTGCACGCCGCGCATCGACGTCACAAGCTCCGCCACCGGCATGGAGGATATCAGATAATCGCACGCGATCTCGCAGCTTTTCCCCTCCGACGCCACGGTGACGGATTTTACGCGGCCGCCCTCGAGGTTGATGGCCGTCGCCTTTTCACCGAGCCTGATCTCGCCGCCCATGGCGAGGATGTCGGAGGCCACGGTCTCCCAGAGCTGCCCGGGGCCGTATTTCGGGTAAAGGAATTGCTCGATCAGCGAGGTCTCCTGCTTCTTCTGGTCAATGCCGTCCTTCTTTTTAAACGGCTTCATGATCGCCGCAAGCAC
>JARLHS010000198.1 GCA_031292115.1 Clostridia bacterium
AGACGGCGGAAATGCCGGGCTTTTACGCAACCGACGAATATGACCTCGCCGGCTTCTGCGTCGGCGCGGTGCAAAAGGAGCGCATCGTCGACGGCGCTGCGGTGAAGGCCGGAGACGCGCTGATCGGCATCGCGTCGAGCGGCGTGCACTCCAACGGCTTTTCGCTTGTGCGCCGGGTCTTTGTGGTAAACTCCGAGCGGCTTTCCACCTATATCGGCGAGCTTGGCAAGACGCTTGGGGAGGCGCTGCTCACGCCGACGCGCATCTATGTGAAGCCCCTGCTCCGGCTCATTGAAGAGGTGGGCATCCACGCGGTTTCGCACATCACGGGCGGCGGTTTTTACGAGAACATCCCGCGCATGCTCCCGCACGGCATTCAGGCCGTGATCCGCAAGGGCTCGTACCCCCTGCCGCCGGTTTTCAATATCATTCAGAATACGGGCAAGATACCGGAGCACGACATGTACAATACCTTCAACATGGGCATCGGCATGTGCGTCGCCGTCGCTGCGGATAAAGCCGACAGCGCTCTGCGCCTGCTTATCGAGCAAGGCGAGTGCGCCTATTTCATCGGCGAGACGGCGTCCGGAGAAGAGGGCGTCGTTATTCAGTAGAATTATTGCTGAATGGCTGTGCAGGTGAACGCCGAAAGGCTGCCGTCCGCCCGCAGGGGCGAATTCATTTTACCGTGCCTTTGCGCGGTAAAACCGGGGAGAACGATCATGCTGAATATCGTGGTGCTGGTCTCGGGCGGGGGGACAAATCTGCAGGCGCTGATTGACGCTCAAAAGCGCGGCGAATTTAAAGATGCCTGCATTTCCACCGTCATTTCAAGCCGGGAGGGCGTTTATGCGCTCGAGCGCGCACAACAGGCCGGCATCGAGGGCCGCGTCGTCGCACGCAGAGGCTGCGGCTCGGGTGAGGAATACAGCCGTGCGCTTCTTGCCGCACTGGAGGAATGCAGAGCCGGCCTCGTTGTGCTGGCGGGGTTCCTGCAGATCCTGAGCCCGGAAATCACGCGCGCCTACGCGGGCAGGATCATCAACGTCCACCCTTCGCTGATCCCGTCTTTCTGCGGCGACGGCTGCTACGGCCTGCATGTGCATGAGGCTGTGCTCAAATACGGCGTCAAGGTGACGGGCGCGACCGTGCATTTCGTCAACGAGGTCACCGACGGCGGCGCGATCATTTTGCAGAAGGCCGTGCCGGTGCTTGAGGGGGATACGCCCGAGGCGCTGCAGCGGCGCGTGATGGAGCAGGCGGAGTGGGAGCTGCTGCCGCAGGCCGTCGCGCTTTTCTGCGAAGGCAGGCTTGTGCTTGAAGACGGCAGGGTCAGGATAAAATGACCCCATTCTGACTGCGGTTAAGCGCCCATGTTTCGGCAAAAAAGTACGGTGGGATATGCCGCTTATCGTCTGATCAATTAAAAAGCAACTCTGCCGCTCAGGCCGCGGCGGGCCCTTTCTTTTTGCAAGGCGGCAAAAAGAAAGCAAAAAACGCCTGCCGACACGCCGGCAAAAACCGTGCGGCGTAATTTTTGCGCCATCAGCAACTATCTCGCTCAAAACGGCGTCAAAGACTCGCAGCGAACGCAAAGCGTTCGGCGCTCAGACAATTGCGTCGTTTTGCCGCCTTCGGCGACCGCTCGGCATATCCAGAAAAGCAGGTTTACGCCGCGCGGTGGACTTGCCGGCGGCCCGACGGAAGTTTTTCTGTGCACATTGTATTATTGAAAAAGCACTTCTTCTGCAGTTTGAGAAATTGGGATGGCCTTATAAATAATAATTGATAAAGGAGCGGTCGTAAATGAGCCTCAAGGACGTTTCAGCATTACTGAAAGCCAACAGCTACCCCGGCAGGGGCATTCTCATCGGCAAGAGCGCCGACGGCGAAAACGCCGTGATCGCCTATTTTATTATGGGGCGCAGCGTAAACAGCCGCAACCGGATCTTTGTGACCGAGGGAAGCGGTATCAGGACTCAGGCCCACGACCCTTTAAAGCTCACGGATCCATCTCTGGTCATCTATTCCCCCGTGAAGGTATTCGGGGATGTGACCATTGTTACCAACGGCGATCAGACAGACACGATTTACGACTGCCTGACCGAGGGCAAGAGCTTTGAGGACGCGCTGCGCACGAGGGAATTCGAGCCGGACGCGCCCAATTTCACGCCGCGTGTTTCAGGGGTGGTGGAGCTGAGCGGCGGCGGTTTCCGCTACAAGCTCTCGATACTCAAAAGCGACCGGGGAAACGGCGGCTCCTGCCTGCGCTATTTCTATGAATACGCCGCTCCGGTAAACGGCAAAGGGCGGCTGATCCATACCTATGTATGCGACGGCAGCCCCATCCCTTCGTTTGAGGGCGAGCCGACGGCCGTGGCGATTGACAGGGATATCGATTCGTTTTCATCGCTTCTTTGGGGCTCGCTCAATGAGGACAACCGGGTATCGCTCTTTGTACGGTATATTTCGCTCAAAACAGGCGATGTGCAGACAAAAATCATCAATAAGAACATTTGAACAGGAGGCCTTTCCATGTCTGAGGAACTGGAGCTGAAATACGGCTGCAACCCCAATCAGAAGCCCGCGCGGATTTTTATGAAGCACGGCGAGCTGCCCATCGAGGTGCTCAACGGCAGGCCCGGCTATATCAACTTTCTCGATGCGTTCAACAGCTGGCAGCTTGTCACGGAGCTGAAAGCCGCCACGGGGCTGCCCGCGGCGGCGTCCTTCAAGCATGTGAGCCCTGCCGGGGCGGCAGTCGGCCTGCCGCTGAGCGATACGCTGAAAAAAATCTATTTTGTCGATGACCTGCCGCTTTCCCCGATCGCCTGCGCCTACGCGAGGGCCAGGGGAGCCGACAGAATGTCGTCCTATGGGGATTTCATCGCGCTCAGCGACGTCTGCGACGTTGAAACGGCCGGCCTGATCGCGAGAGAAGTATCCGACGGCATTATCGCGCCCGGCTATACGGAGAAGGCACTTGAAATATTAAAGGGCAAGCGCAAGGGCGGCTACACCGTTATCCGGATGGATCCGGCCTATACCCCGGAGCCGGTCGAATGCAAGGATTGTTTCGGTATCACGTTTGAGCAGGGCAGAAACAATGTGGTAATCGACGGCAGGCAGCTTGAAAACGTCGTCACAAGGAATAAAACGATATCCGACGCGGCGAAAACCGACCTGATTCTTTCGCTGATCACGCTGAAATATACACAGCCCAATTCCGTCTGCTATGCCAAAGACGGGCAGGTCATCGGAGTCGGCGCGGGGCAGCAGTCCCGCATACACTGCACCCGTCTCGCGGGCAACAAGGCCGATACCTGGTATCTTCGCCAGCATCCGAAGGTGCTGGGGCTGCCATTTAAGAGCGGCATCCGCAGGCCAGATAGGGATAATACCATTGACGTCTACGTTTCCGACGATTCCATGGAAGTGCTCGCCGACGGCGTGTGGCAGGGCTTCTTTGATACAAAGCCGGACGAGCTCACGCG
>JARLHS010000199.1 GCA_031292115.1 Clostridia bacterium
CACAACGTCGGCTCCTGCTACCGCTGCCATACCACCGTCGAGCCGCGCGTCTCAAAGCAGTGGTTCGTCAAAATGAAACCGCTCGCGGGGCCTGCCATCGAGGCTGTGCGCCGCGGCGAAACGGAATTTATCCCCGAGCGTTTTTCCAAGCTCTATTACCACTGGATGGAGAATATACGCGACTGGTGCATTTCGCGCCAGCTCTGGTGGGGCCACCGTATCCCCGCGTACTATTGCGACGGCTGCGGCGAAATCGTGGTTTCGCGTGAAGCGCCGCAGTGCTGCCCGAAATGCGGCTGCGAGCATCTGACACAGGATCCCGACACGCTCGACACCTGGTTTTCCTCGGCGCTCTGGCCGTTTTCCACGCTCGGCTGGCCCGACAAGACGCCCGATCTCGAGTATTTCTACCCCACCGACGTGCTTGTCACCGCCTATGACATCATCTTTTTCTGGGTGGCGCGCATGATTTTCTCGGGAATCGAGCAGATGGGCGAGGTGCCGTTTAAAAAGGTATTCATTCACGGCATCATCCGCGACGAGCAGGGCAGGAAGATGTCGAAATCGCTTGGAAACGGCATTGACCCGATTGAAGTGATCGACAAATTCGGCGCGGACGCGCTGCGCTTTACGCTTGCCACGGGCGTCACGCCCGGCAACGACATGCGCTTTTTGTGGGAAAAGGTTGAATCCAGCCGCAACTTCTGCAACAAGATCTGGAACGCCGCGCGTTTCATCCTGATGAATACCGACGGGCATGACGTGCCGCTCACGCTGCCGGAGCGCCTTGAAGCCGAGGATAAATGGATTGTCAGCAGCTTTAACACGCTCTGCCGCGAGGTGACCGAGAACATCGACCGCTTTGAATTCGGTGTCGCGGTGCAGAAGCTCAATGATTTCATCTGGGACGAATACTGCGACTGGTATATCGAGTTTGCCAAATCCCGCCTGAACGCCACCGAAGAGACGGCTGACGGCGCCCGGCGCGTGCTTGTCTGGGTGATGACGGGCGCGCTGCGGCTGCTGCACCCGTTCATGCCGTTTATCACCGAGGAAATCTGGCAGTCGCTGCCGCACGAGGGCACGACGATCATGCTCGCCGCCTGGCCGGAATATGACAAGGCGCTGTGCTTCCCCAATGAGGCGGACGATATGCGCCGCATCATGGAGGCAATCCGCGCCATCCGCAACCGCCGCGCGGAAATGAACGTGCCGCCCTCGAAAAAAACGCACATTTTTATTGAGACCGCCTTTGCCGAAACTTTCGCGCACGGCAGCGCCTTCTTTGAGCGGCTCGCCTACGCTTCCGCCGTTTTGACCGGCGAACACTTCGATGTGCCGGAAAGCGTCCAGATCGTCACCGACAGCGCACGCATCTATATCCCACTCGGCGAGCTTGTCGATTTTGAAAAGGAGCTCGCGCGGCTGAATAAGGAAAGGGACGCTTGTGAGCGACAGCTTGAGGGCGTGCAGCAGAAGCTGCGAAACGAGGGCTTTCTGGCAAAGGCGCCCGCGAGCGTCGTCGAGGCTGAGCGCGAAAAGGCAGCGAAGCTTCGCGAGAAGCTCGTTCTTGTCGGGCAGAGCATTGATTCCTTTAAAAAATGACGGCTCCGCACGAAGTGCCCGTATGAAACGGCCGGCAGGCGGACAATAATAAAACAGGAGTTTCAGGGGCCGCAGCGGCTTGAATCGCCCCTGCGGTCTTCTTTATGCAGTATGAAAGCCCTTATTTTCTTTGCCTGCTTCGCGTGATAAGGTGCTTTTATGATGAACCGGGGTGCAATACCTCCGCTTGCGGCGGTCCGTTTCCTGCACCCCACCCCGTAGGGCGGTACTCGGTCTGTGGATACCGCGCTCTCTTGCCGCGGGGAGGTTCATTTCTTCGTCGATGCGAAGCAGGGGAATGGGGTATTTATGTTTATTGATCTTGCAAAGATAAGTATCAGGGCCGGCAAGGGCGGCAACGGCTGCGTTTCCTTCCACCGCGAGAAATTTGTCGCGGCGGGCGGGCCGGACGGCGGCGACGGCGGCAGGGGGGGCAACATCCTTTTTGTGGTGGACGACAACCTGTCAACGCTCTCCGATTTCCGTTACCGGCGTATTTATGCAGCGGAAAACGGCGAAAACGGCAGCTCTAAAAACAGCAGCGGGAAAGGCGGCCGCAGCCTCACCATCCGCGTGCCGCGCGGTACGCTGCTGCGCGATGCGAATACGGGGCTGATTCTCGCGGATCTCTCAGGCGACGAGCCGTTTATTGCGGCGCACGGCGGCAAGGGCGGCTGGGGCAACCAGCATTTTGCCACGCCCACAAGGCAGATTCCGCGTTTTGCAAAAAGCGGCATACCGGGCATGGAACGTGAGCTGCAGCTTGAGCTCAAGCTGCTGGCCGACGTCGGGCTGATCGGCTTCCCGAATGTCGGCAAATCCTCGCTGATCTCCGTGGTGAGCGAGGCGAAGCCGAATATCGCCAACTACCCCTTTACGACGCTGACGCCGGTGCTGGGCGTGGTGCGCGTCGGCGACAGCAGCTCGTTCGTCATGGCCGACATCCCGGGCCTGATCGAGGGCGCCGGGAAGGGCGCGGGGCTCGGACACGAATTCCTGCGGCATGTCGACCGCTGCCGCCTGCTTGTGCATGTGGTGGATGTTTCCGGCATCGAGGGGCGCGACCCGAAGCAGGATTTTGAAACGATCAACGCCGAGCTTGGTACTTACAGCGAGCAGCTTGCCCAGCGCCCGCATATTGTCGCGGCCAACAAGGCCGATATCGCGGCTCCGGAGCAGGTCGCCGAATTCGAGGCGTTCGTGCGCGAGAAAGGCTACGAATGCTTCACAATTTCCGCGGCTACGCACTCGGGCGTCGATGCGCTGATCGCGACCGTCGCGGCAAGGCTTGCGCAGCTTCCGCCCGTCATCCGCTATGAGCCGGAGGAAATCGCCCAGGAGGAATACACAGCGCCCACACAGCGGGATACCGTTATCACCAACCGTGACGGCGTATTCTTTGTGGAAGGCGCCTGGCTGCTCAACGTGATCGGCTCGGTGAATCTTGAGGACAGCGAGTCGCTCCA
Organism: Clostridia bacterium; assembly: GCA_031292115.1. GTDB lineage: Bacteria > Bacillota > Clostridia > Oscillospirales > Ethanoligenentaceae > JARLHS01. Next base: position 3,072 of record JARLHS010000199.1, read on the forward strand.
GTATCTGCAGCGCGTACTCAAAAACAGCGGCATCTTTGAAAAACTGGAGCAGGCGGGAATTCACGAGGGTGACACCGTCAGCATCTATAACGCGGAGTTTGAATATGTCAGATAACGGAATCTCACCCTCGGAAAAAGAAAAATACAGGCAGCTCAGCCCGGTGACGCTCGCCTTCCTGGGCGACGCGGTATATGAGCTCAAGGCGCGCGAGCAGCTCGTGCGCCAGGGCGGCAGACCGGCGGGCACGCTGCACAAAATGACGGTCGCACTTGTGCGGGCGGCGGCTCAGGCCGAGGCGGCGGGGCACATCCTGCCGCTGCTCACGCCTGAGGAGCAGGATATCCTGCGCCGAGGCAGGAACGCAAGCACCTCACACGTCCCGAAAAACGCCAGCCCTGCTAGCTACCGGCGCGCTACGGGCCTTGAAGCGCTGTTCGGCTATCTCTTCCTGTGCGGCGAGCAGCAAAGGATCGACGAAATTTTTGATGTGATTCTCGGCATGTATGACAGAGCGGAATCTGTACAGCAGCATTGAAAGGGGCGGCAGACATGGGGATCGTGGCAATGCGCGAGCATCTTCGGGGGCAAAAATACTATGAGTATCTGCTTGATGCCGTTTTCTGCGTTGTGGGCAGCTTCATTTACGGCGTTTCCGTTTCGTTCTTCACGGCGCCGAACAAAATCGCGCCGGGCGGCGTCACGGGCATTTCGACCATCCTTTTTTATCTGGTGCACACACCCATCGGCGTGATGATCTTCGTGCTCAACATCCCGCTGTTTGTGCTGGGGCTGCGGTTTATCGGCGGCTCCTTCATGGTGAAATCCATTATCTGCACCGCGCTTACTTCGGTATCTGTCGACGGCATCAATGCGGCGATGGCGGCAATGGGCATTTCAGCTTATCATGGCAACGATATTCTCGCCGCTCTTTACGGAGGCGTCCTCTCGGGTCTGGGGCTTGCGATGGTTTTTTTGCGCAATGCAACGACAGGCGGCACCGATATCGCGAGCCGGCTTTTAAAGATCAAATTTCCTCAGGTTTCAATGGGGCGCATGATGCTCATTATCGATGCCTTCATTATTGCATTCTCGGCGATTGCATTCCGCAGCATCGACAGCGCCCTGTATGCAATGATCGCGATCTTCACCTCGTCCCGTGTGATCGACAGCGTCCTTTACGGCGCAGACACCGGCCGCATGGCGATTATTATCTCAAAAAACAACGATGAGATTTCCAAGGCGATTATTGACGAAATGGATCGCGGGCTCACCATCCTCAAGGGTAAAGGCTACTATACGGGCGAAGAGCGCGATGTGATCATGTGCGCGGTGCGCAGGCCGGAGGCCGTGAAACTGCGCAGGCTCATCAAACGGTATGACCCCTCCGCCTTCATCATCATGTGCGAAGCGGGCGAGGTTATCGGTGAAGGATTCAAACCCATCACGAAGGAAATATAATTTTTGCAGGGCGGCCGTATCGGCCCATTGTACTCATTTTTTGATGCTCGCCTTGCGCGGGCGGCAAAACGCGAAACACCTTTGCCATATGGGTATATGTATGTAATTATCGCATTAAAAACAGGGGCAAGGCTTAAAAGCCCTGCCCCTGCCGATTGCAATTATATTTATTTTGAATTTCTGGCGTTCTTGTTTTTGCAATCGTCCTCCATACGTCTGTTTTCGGTTTCCTGCATGTCGGTCTTTTTGTCCTTCGCCTCTTTGACATTCTTGTTGTCTTTTAGGTTTCTGTTTTTGTCCATTTTGTCCATCTGTTTTCACCCCTTTTTGTTTTCACCGCTATTATTTGCCAGCTTCCATTTTTTATACAGGATATTTAAAAAAAGGTGGTTTTTACTTGAAAGTTGAGCTGCCGGCGGCGTTTACCGAGAGGATGCGTGCCCTGCCGGGCCTTGATTTCGGCCGTTTTCTTGCGGAATACGATAGGCCGCCGCTGCGCGGGCTGCGCGTGAATACACTGAGGTGTGCCACGGAATCGTTTGTCCTCAGCGCGCCTTTCGAGCTTTCGCGCACCCCTTTTTGTGACGACGGCTTTTATTTGGCCGAGCCTGTCAGCGGCCGGCATCCATGGCACCACGCCGGGGTCTTTTACCTTCAGGAGCCTTCCGCGATGGCTGCTGTCGAGGCGCTGGCGCCGCAGCCCGGCATGGCAGTGCTCGACCTTTGTGCCGCACCGGGCGGGAAGGCGACGCAGATCGCCGCGCGTCTGCAGGGCCGCGGGCTGCTTGTGTGCAATGAAGTCATCCCCGCACGGGCAAGGGCGCTGCTTTCGAATATTGAGCGCTGCGGCGTGCGCAACGCTGTCGTCCTGTGCGAGCAGCCGAAGGTGCTGTGTGAGCGCCTGCAGGGCTTTTTTGACTGTGTGCTTGTCGACGCGCCGTGCTCGGGCGAAGGCATGTTTCGCAGGGAGCCGCAGGCCGCCGCTGAATGGCACGAAGACCTGCCTGCCGCCTGTGCCGCAAGGCAGCTCGAAATCCTCTGCTGCGCCGCAGACGCGCTCAGGGAGGGCGGCACGCTCGTCTATTCCACCTGCACCTTCGCGCCGGAGGAGGACGAAGGCGTGATCGACCGCTTTTTGAAACGCCGGGGCGATTATGAGGTGGAAGCAATTGAGCGCCCCTTCGGCAGGCCGGCCATGCCCCAATGGGCGTCTGCTGCGCCGTGTGTAGCGCTCGCGCGCCGGATTTTCCCCGAAGACGGCGGCGAGGGGCACTTTATCGCGAGGCTGAGGCGGCGTTCGCAGGGAACGTCTGCCGTGCCGGCCTGCCAAACGGGATCCGAACCAAAGTCGGGATCCGACTCAAAGTCGGCTCTCCGGCTTTTCACGGAATTCTATCGGGAAAACTTTCAGGCCCCGCTTTATGGCGAGCCGTTTGAGCGCGGCGGCTCCATATATATCGCGCCCCCGCTGCTGCCGCCGACACAGGGGCTCCATGTGATGCGCGCGGGCGTCTTTGCGGGGAAGGTGCGCGGCACGCGG
>JARLHS010000200.1 GCA_031292115.1 Clostridia bacterium
CGGAGTAGATATCCGATTTGTCGTCGGTCGCTTCTCCGCGCGCCTGCTCGGGGCTGATGTAATGCACGGAGCCGATGGCTTTTTCCGTCATGGTGCGCGTTTCGGAATCTGCAAAGCGCGCGATGCCGAAATCCATCACCTTGATGGTGCCGTCCCTGAGCAGCATGATGTTCTGGGGCTTGATGTCGCGATGCACAATGCCTTTTCCGTGCGCATGCTGGAGCGCCTTGAGGATCTGAACGGTAAAATGAACGGCTTCTTTCCATTTGATGACGTGCTGCTGCTCGATATATTCCTTCAGCGTGATGCCGTCGATATATTCCATAACGATATACTGCAGTCTGTCGCTGAAGCTCACATCAAATATTTTAACGATGTTGGGGTGCGAAAGGACTGCAATCGCCTTCGATTCATTCCTGAAACGATGACGGAACTCATCATTTGCAAGGAATTCATCCTTTAATATCTTAATGGCGACGGTTCTGTCATCGATGCTGTCATAAGCCTTGTACACGATCGCCATGCCGCCGACACCTATGATTTCCTGTATCTCATATCTGCCGTCGAGCTTCTTGCCGATGTTTTTATCCAACTGTTTCACTCCCGATCAAATGTTATGTCATATACATCGCATTCGTGATTTGCTTCATGACTGCGATCTATACAGACGGGCCAAATGTCATGCAGATGCAAATTTGTCTGTGCGAAACGCACAGATGCGCAGCGCAATTACATTGCGCGATATATAAAACCATAACACAAAATCGGTACGTTTCATATATCATTGCATTCAGCGGATTCCGCCACAATAGGGCCAACGAAATTCCGGGGATGGATATGGAAGAGCCAAACCCTGCGCGCATGCGCTTCCTGAAACGCAACAGATTCGTTGCCAACACCCACGTGCTTTATATAACGCGAAACGGTTTATCGTTCAAGCGGCTCTTGTAAACAGCCCCGGCGCCATATCATAGTATAGGGCTAATTGAAAAGAATTACAACCGTTATGTTGTCGCTGCCGCCCGCGTCGTTTGCACGGCGGATCAGCTCGGGCGGAGCATTGTCGCCCTTTTCGCGGATGACCGCCTCCATTGAGGCGACGCTGACGTTGTTCGTCAGACCGTCCGTACAGAAAAGCAGCCCTGCGCCCTCGGGGAATTCCGTTTCGAAAACATCCGTTTCAAGCTTCGGCGCGACGCCCAGCGCGCGCGTGATAATGTTCTTCTGCGGATGCGTCGCGGCTTCATCCGGCGTGAGCTTGCCGCTTTCAAGCAAATCCTGAACGATGGAATGGTCGCGTGTGATCTGCCGGAAGCCCCCGCTGTCAAAGAGATAGGCGCGGCTGTCCCCCGCATTGACGATCACTGCGTTTGAGCCGAAAGCGAGGCCTGCCACCACCGTCGTTCCCATGCCCTGCAGCTCCGTGTTTGCGAGCGAGTATTCATAGACCTTTGTATTTGCGTCGGCCAGAGCGTTGACAAGCAGCTTTTTGCAGCCTTCACGGCTGAGACCTTCGGTGTACCCCGCCTGTACCGAAGCGGTGATTGCCTCAACCGCCGCCGAGCTTGCCTCACTGCCGCCCTTGACGCCCCCCATACCATCGCACACGACAGCAAACACAGCGCCGTCGCGAAACTCGCCGCAGTAAAAGCTATCCTGGTTCGTCTTGCGGACTTTTCCAACATCTGTTTTGCCACTAATCCTCAAGTCGATTTCCTCCCTCTTCTAGGTGCGCGCGTCTCAGCTGGCCGCATGAAGCGTTGATGTCCGAGCCAAGAGTCCTGCGCACCGTGCAAGATAATCCGCCTTTTTCGAGGATCTCGCTGAATTTTTTTATCCTTAATGCGCCGCTTCTTTTGAAGCCGCGCTCACGAACGTCGTTGGCGGGAATCAGATTCACGTGGCAAAGCATGCCTCTGAGCCGCGCCGCCAGTGCAGCGGCGCACGCGTCGCTGTCGTTGACACCGGCGATCATCGCGTATTCAAACGAGATCCGCCGGCCGGTGAGTGCAATATATTCGCGGCATGCGTCGAGCAGCTCGTCGATCCCCCATTTTCGGTTTACCGGCATCAGCTGCGAGCGTATTTTATCGTCGGGCGCGTGCAGCGAAATGGAAAGCGTAAGCTGGAGCCTCTCCTTCGCGAGCTGCCGGATACGATCTACCAGCCCGCAGGTGGAGAGCGAAACATGCCTCAGGGAGAGGTTCATGCCGTCTTTATGCGAAAGAAGGTTTAGAAACCTCAGTACGTTGTCATAATTGTCAAGCGGCTCGCCGATGCCCATCAGCACGACATTGCCGATCTTCCTGCCGGAATCCTTCTGTGTGAAAAGCACCTGATCGAGCATTTCGGAGGCAAACAGATTTCTTTCGCACCCTCCGATGGTCGACGCACAGAAGGTGCAGCCCATCCTGCAGCCTGCCTGTGAAGAGACGCAAACCGTGTTTCCGTGCAGGTAGCTCATCAGCACGCTTTCGACCGCCTGACCGTCATAAAGCTCATACAGATATTTTACAGTACTATCTATGCCGGATACAAGTCTTTTTTTTACTATAGGCGGGAAAAAATACGCATTTTCTTTCAGCATATTGCGCAAATCCACGGGAATGTTGGTCATTTCGTCAAAAGAAGCGACCCCTTTGTGCAGCCAGGTGAAAATCTGGCCCGCGCGGTAGGCGGGCTGCCCGCAGCTTTTTAAAAGCTCCGAGAGCTCACCGGGCAGCATGGATTTGATATCAGGCTTGTCGATGGGCATGTCAATCTCCCGTCTTTTTCCGAAATGCCGCGACGAAGAATCCGTCCGTATGGAAAACGTGCGGCAGCAGCGTCGCCTGGTAATCCGGCGCGTGAAGCCGGCCGGGCAGCCGCAGCGGCTCGAAGCCGGCGTTTTCCCCGGCGAACCGTGAGGCGATTTCTTCATTCTCGGCCCGGCTGAGCGTGCAGGTGGAATACACAAGCGTGCCGCCGGCCCTTACGTGTGCCGCGCCCTCACACAATATGGCATATTGCAGCGCGGGTAGCGCCGCGGATTCCTCCAGCGGCCTGTATCGGATCTCCGGCTTTGAACGGATAACGCCGAGACCCGAGCACGGCACGTCGCACAGCACACGGTCGGCCATGCCAAGGGCGGGGTTGCGCAGCGAGGCATCGTTGCACACCGTGCTGAGGATCGTGATGCCGAGCCTTTCCGCACCGCGCACTATCAGCGGCAGCCGGCTTTCGTGCAGCTCGCAGGCAAGAAGACGCCCGCGGTTCTGCATCATTTCGGCTATTGTGAAGCTTTTGCCGCCCGGCGCGGCACACAGATCAAGCACCGTTTCACCGGGCTGCGCGCCCAGCGCCTCACAGCAGAGCTGCGAGGCGGCGCCCTGCAGATGGAAGAGGCCCTTTTTCCACGCCTCAAGCGAATTGAGCTCCGGCATGCGCTCAAACTCAATCGCATTGTCGTCAAGCGCCGACTCCTGTGCCATCCCGTCGAGTATCGACAAAAGTGCGCCGCGCGTTGTCCGGAGTGTGTTGACGCGCGCCGTGTGCAGCGGTTTTTCCTTAAGCGACCTGAGGATGCCCTCTGCCGCCGCCGCTCCGTATTCCCCCCGCCATTTGCGGATCAGCCGCCTCGGGCAGGAATACCTTGTCTCAAGATAGCCGTCCTCATCCGTTTCGCGGTCCGGCCACGCCGGGATACCCTGCTCCTTTTCACGGCATACCGTGCGAAGGATTCCGTTGGCAAAGCCTTTGATGTGCCTGCCCTGCGCAAGCTCGACGGTCTCGCTCACCGCCGCGTAATCCTCGACGCCATCCATAAAGAGGATCTGGCAGACGCCGAGCCGAAGCAAGTTGAGCACCCGTGGCTCGATCTTGCCGAGCTGCAGCCGGGAGCTGCGCGCGATCACATAATCGGCCGTCAGCCGGTTTTCCAGGACCCCGTAGACCAGCGCCGTGATAAAAGCCTTGTCCGACTTGTTGAATCCCGGTTTTGAGAGCTCCGTATCAAGCAGCAGGTTGGAGTATCCCCCGCCGGCGTCGATCCTATTTAAAATTTCAAGCGCCGAACGGCGCGACGATTTTACCATTTAGTTCCTTCTCTGCATCCCCGTAAAGAGGAGCACGTAACGCAATAGATTCGCAAGCGCGACAAACGTCGCCGCCACATAGGTGAGCGCCGCCGCATGCAGCACCTTGCGCGCGCCTGCAAGCTCATCGCCGTAAAGCATGCCGTTTGCGTCGAGCGTGTGCAGCGCGCGCGCACTCGCGTTAAATTCAACGGGCAGTGTGATGAGCTGGAACAGCACGGCCAGCGAAAAAAGCACGATACCGATCAGAACGCCGCCGGGCCATGAAAGCAGCAGGCCGATAATCACCATCGGCACAGCGAGGGTCGAGCCGACCTTCGTGACGGGGATGATCGCGTTACGGATGCTGAGCGGCGCGTAATGAATGCTTTGCTGCAGAGCGTGCCCGCTCTCATGTGCCGCCACGCCCACGGCCGCAACCGATATGCCCGAATAAACGGGCGAAGAAAGCCGGATGACGTTCGCCTTCGGGTCGTAATGGTCGTTGAGTTTGCCCGGGATCTGCTCGACGGCGACGCTGCCGAGACCATTCGCATCAAGGATCTGCCTCGCGGCCTGCGCGCCCGTCAGCCCCCGCGAATTCAGGCGTGTATTGTAGCGGTTGAATGTGTTTTGAACGTTGAACTGCGCCCACATCGCAATGAGAAACGCAGGCAGGATGATCCAGATATACGAGTAGTTAAATCCGTAAAAAAAATAGCCCGGCACTGAAATCGCCTTCCCTGTAATTTATTCAAACCGCACGCCGCCCGAGAGCCGATGGCCCCGGAGATACTCCGCGGCGGGCAGAATCCTCTTCCCCTGTTCCTGAAGCGCCGTC
>JARLHS010000201.1 GCA_031292115.1 Clostridia bacterium
ATGACATCCGCAGGCACCTTCGCGCTGCTGCCGTTCATGTCTATTTTGACTGTAGTTATGGCATTCAGATCCGGGAAAGTCAGGCCTGCGAGCTTATCTTTCATGGTGGAGTCGCTTTTCAGCTCCGTCATCTTATTGGTGAGCTCCTGTGCGTATGGAAGCGCGGGCACGCTGACCTCCTTTGGAAGGAGATTCATAATATTGCCCTGAATATTTCCGCCCGCATGCGCAATAAAAGCCACCATGATCGCAGGGGCGATCGCCGTTCCGATCGAACGCACGAGCGAGAGCGTGGCGAGCGCGGAGTTGGATTCCTCCGGCTTCGTATGTGAAAGCATCATGTAATTCAGCGGCGCGCCCATGGTAAAGCCGACACCAAGGCCGATCAGCATCAGCGATACAAAAACGGTAACGAACGACGGGCTGGGAATGGTCACAAACATCAGAAAGAGCGAGCCGGCAATGGACAGAAGAACCCCGCCGGTCAGGACAAGTTTCGCCCCGATTCTGTCCGTCAGCCTGCCGGAAAACGGCGCGCCGATTCCGGCGAATACGCCGAGAATGATGACAAAATACCCGCCGCCGCCCGAAGCGATGTGCAAGGCGTTTTCAGAAAACTGGGGGACGAAGATCACTCCCATCAGGATGATGCCGGAGACGATGGAGACCAGCAGAGTGATCACAATTCTGAAATTGACGAAGTAGCTCAGATTCATAACCGGGTCGTCGGCCCTCTTTTCGGCCCAGATGAAAAGCGGAAGCAAAAGCACAAAAGCGATCAGGAACGGATAGACTGAAAGCTCTTTTATGGTTTGCGCAAAGTTGAAGAAATCAATATTCTTCAGGCCATACAGCAGCGAAAGAACCATGAGCACAATCAGCAGAATGCCAAAGGCGTCGATCTTCTTCGTGCTTTCAATCCTGGTATTCGGCAGAAACACAAGGCCCGCGATGATCACGAACAGGCTGATAGGCACATTCACATAAAAAATGAACTGCCAGTTGTTAGTGCCGAAGAGGCTCAGTATCGCGCTCCCGACCGACGCGCCGAAGATATTCGCGATTCCATAGACGCCTCCGACAAGCCCGAGCGCCATCCCTCGCTTTTCCTGCGGGAAGATGGTGCCAAATTCCGCCGTCGCCACAGGCATGATCCCGCCGCCGCCGATCGCCTGCACGCTGCGCGCAATCAGCAGCACCGCAAAGCTGCCGAAATTCTGAGAAAGCCCGCAGAACAGCGAGCCGACACCAAAAAGCAGGATACTGGTGATATAAATATACTTTCGGCCGAAACGGTCGGCAAGCTTCCCCATCACCGGAATGCTCGCCGCATAGGCCAGCGTATAAATGGTAATCATCCAAATGCCGGTCTTGTCGCTGACATTGAGGTTATTCTGTATAATCGTCCTTGCCGGGGTGACGATCCCCGTATCGAGGGCCCCCATAAAAATGCCGAAGAGGTACACCGTCATGATCATGCCGAAATGAAGCTTTTTTGCGTTGTTCTGAGCTGCAGCCATAAAAACTCTCCTCACTTCTTTAAGCCGTTGATCCCGTTGAAAAGGAGGTCAAGCATGAATTCGATTTCTTTTTGGTCGTCAAAAACGCCCTGCGGGCGAATATACGATTTGTCAATCGTATAGGCCACCAGCAGCGCAACCATGGCGCGCGTCAGGCCGCCCTCCAGCACAGGGCCGTATTTCGCCCTGTTTTCATCCGAAAGCTGAATCTCTTTCGTCAGAGTCGGCAGATAGGTCGTCGTCCAGATTTTTGACATTTCCGAGCGGAACTCCTCGTTCATCAGAAACTCGTGGATCGTCAGTTTCAATAAATCGGGGTTCTCATTGGCAACCTGAAGTTTCTCCTGATAAAGATCATGAAGAATGCCGTAAATCCCGCGGTCGTTTTCCTGTGATCTGCCTATTTTTTCTTTTATCAGCGTCATAATAGAGGGATACAGGGCCTTGTTATAAAGCTCCTGTTTCGTGTGAAAATATTTGAACAACGTCTTTTCGGATACATTTGCCTCCTGAGCGATGGAAACGGTGGTTGTGCCCGTATATCCGTATTGCGAAAAAAGCCTGGTTGCCGCGTTCAGTATGGCCTGTTCTTTTTCCGAAGGGCAACTTTCAGCGTCCGGCTGCCCCTGATTTTCCGCATTGATTGTTTTGTCCATCCCGTCACCCCATAAAGTAAGTACTTACTTACCCTATTATATGCGGCATTTGCAATTTGTCAATCAATTTTCTTGATCTTTGCAATACGATCATACGCATCGCAGGCTTAAAGCAAGCAAAACGCGCTCACAAATCTGTGAACGCGTTTTATTCCCTGCAGTCGGCGGCAGGCATTCCAATAAAATATGTAAGGAAAAATGCGGGCAATAGATAGTGCCGGGAAATCGGTTGTCGCAGTCATTTTGTTGACAATCTGTTTTGCAAAAACGAGACCCTGAGCACCGCAAAGGAAGAGGGTCTCATTTTTTCGGAAAAGGTTGAAGAAATAGATCTCAATGTGCAATAAATGAAGACGGCTTATAGAAAAAAATACCTTGCTGAGATCAGCCGTTGATGTTGTAATGCTCCGCAATCTTATTGCTTGCAGTGGCAAGTTTATGTATATAAATAAACGGCCCGACCACAATCAAAGAGCCAAGCAAACCCCACAGCCAGAAGTCACTCGCGCCAAAACTGTAAGCAATATTACGGCGTTTTAGCTCATTGCCAATGCGCCCTGAAATCCTATGAAACCAGACTAAGTAAGCGATGCCAAGCGTAATGGGGCCAATTAAAAACAGTAGCAGGCAATAATGCATCGTCTTTCGGCCGTCGTAACGGCTTGCAATGATGTTGATATCACTCGAAATCCCCGAATAAAAAACAATGGTGTAGATGCCAAGCGTGATAATGCCCAGAAGAATAAATTTGATCAGGCTGCGATTCTTGTTCAATTGTCCGATCGGTGCTGCTGATGCCTGATACGGTTGACCCTGTGATGCCGTGGCTGTTTGCGCATTCTGAGTTTCATCCATCTTGCTAACCTCCACATTTTTGTCAATAAAGTATATTTTTCCTTACAATATACTAAATTGTACAACAACATCCTAAAAGTGTCAACCGGTTCTGAATGATTATGCCAATCTCCGATAAAAAAAGCGATTAAATCGATTTTTTATCGGAGATTTCAGCGGCGTGCAAAAACAGGTGATGTTTTTGCGTGATTCGTATTAAACGGTGTTCCCGGCGGCTACCGCAAAGCTCCGGGCATTTAACTGCGGAATGATATCCGCAGTTAAATGCGAGAATCGTATGGTATGATCTTCTACAGATCCTCCCCCGTCAGCGCGTCCACGATGTTTTCATATTTCGATTTTGCGCTTGCGTAAAGCATTGTGACTGTCACAATGAGGAACAGGAGCACAACGGCGGCAAGGTAGTTCTTCCACGGGAACACAAAGCCGGTGGAAATCGTACTGCTGGCAAAATTGTTGAGCAGCAGGCCGATCCCGAAGCTGATGGGCAGCCCCCACAGCAGCGCGTTAAGCCCATACAGCATGCTTTCATAGCGGATCATGCGGCCGAAGCCTCTTGGCGTCATGCCTACCGAGCGCAGCATGGCAAACTCACGGCGGCGCAGCGCAATGTTGGTCGTGATGGTGTTGAACATGTTTGCAATGCAGATGAGGCTGATCAGCGTGATAAACCCGAAGATGAATATTTCAAATACCAGATTAATATTGCGCTCGCTGCGCGCAACGGTGGCAATGTTATAAACGGATGGCTGCGTGGGCAATTCTCTGATCTGCGATTCAAGCTTGGTGCCGTCGGTTGTTTTGAGATACATCATCATTGCTTCGTTGCGCAGGCCTTCAGGCATTTTTGCCTGAAAGGCATCGAACACGTTTTCACACACCACAAGCTGCACATTGCTGAACGACAGGCGAGCTATCCCAATGGGAAGCGCGTCGGTCACCGCGCCGACGGCAAAGGATGACGAGAACGCCTTGGACTTCGCCGTTTCATTCTGGATTTCATAGTGCAGGGTATCGCCTGCCTTGACGGTCAGCTCCTCGCCGGACACATATACGCCGCCGCTGTTTTCACGCGCGGCATTGATCAGGATACCCGAAGGATTTGCCGTGTTTTCGAGCGGCGCGGGGTCAACGCCGATGCTTTTGGCGAAAGCCTCAAAAGCCGCGCGGTCATAGCTGTACACGACAGCGGATGGACGATAAACGCCTTTTGACTGCGACTTCACCAGCTTCCGGAAGGTGTCGGAGGTCTGCGCGGTGTCAAGCGCAAAAACTCCCGACGAATTGAACTGTGTGCGCGCCGACTGGGTAACGGTATCAAACCCGGCAATTGTCTGGAGGGTTTGCTGCGTCTGGGGGTCACGTTCGGAAAAGGATGCCACGACGTCGAAGTTTTTCACATCCTCCGTCGCGTTGCTCGTGGCTTTTGTAAACGCGGGGTAATACGAAGCGGTGAGGAACAGCACCAGGCTCACGACGAGCGAGACAACCGTGGCGCGGTATTTTCTGCGGCTGCGCTTGAGGTTTTTGAGCGCAAGCTCCCCCTCAAAGCCGAAAAAGCAGCGCGTAAGCCGCGAGGTTTTCACCGTACGCGCCGAGAGCTTCACCTCTTTGCTTTGCCGGATGGCGTCAATGGGCATGATGCGGGAGGCACGCCGCGCGGGCAGCCAGGCTGAGATGAAGATGGTCAGCACGGCGAGCAGGACAGCGGCGGCAATTGAATCCGGTGAGACACAAAGACGCAGCCCGTCGGTGTTGAGATTCATGAAACTTGCCATGAGCGGCCGGATGGCCGCGAGCGTGATGCCGATGCCCGCGATGCCGGCCAACACACCGAGCGGGATTACGAACAGCCCGATATAGAAGCCCTCCAGGTATACGCTGCGGCGTTTTTGCGCGCGGGTCGCGCCCACGCTGGCCAGCATGCCGAGCTGACGCGTACGCTCCGAAACGGAAATGGCAAACGCGTTATAAATCAGCGATATCGATGCGATGGCGATGATGGCGATAATGATGGCCATGAATTCGTAGAGCGTGTTTTGCGTATTATCCGCGGCGAAGACGCCTGAATAGCGCAGCAATTCGCTGTTGTATTTCACGTTGTCCTGGGGGCTCAGCCCCACTTTTTTTGTGAGTGCGTCCACATCCGCATAAATGCTGTGGCCCGGGCGTTTGACAAGCAGCGCCGCGTTGACCGTATCGACGGGGCTGAGTGCCGCCGCGTCAAGATAGGTGAAAGCCGTGTAGCCGGGAGCCCATGTCGGCTCGTAGGAGGGCCGCTCCATAATGCCGACCACCGTAAAGGTCTGGGTGCCGGTGGCCTCAAAGCGCTCGCCTGATGCGTCGTCTTTGCTGTCGGTGCTCGGCTTGCCCTGATAGGGGGTCTCTTGCCCCAGCTCGCTGGAATTATCCCCGGCTGACTGCCGCCGGCCCATCTGAAGCGTCAGTGTTTCGCCGACATGGATCTTGACGCCTCCGTTGGTCTGGATGTGCTGCGACAGGACGATTTCATGCGCGTTTTTCGGCATACGCCCTTCAACAAGCTTGACGGGATAGCTCTTCGTGCTCTGCTGGTCGTATTGCTTGATGAAGAGATACGGCTTGTTTTTATTCTGCGACCCTGTAAGCAGCGCATAGCCGAGGTCGCGGCTCAGCGACACCGAGCCGACAAACGAGGCTTTTTCCAGCGTCGGCACCTCGCTCATTTTCACGCTGCTGATAATGGCGTGCCAGTTGCCGTTATCCGCGATTGCCTCGCGGGAAAGCAGATCGAAAAAAGACGAGGCGAAGGAAGAGACGGCCGTAATCATTGCCGTGGAAATGACAACGCCGATGATGGTGACCACCGTCCACTTTCGGTGGGACTTCATGCTGCGGCGCGTGAATTTGCCGATGATGCTCATGAGCCTGTCACCTCGTCCCGCGCGATACGCCCGTCCTCGATGGCAATGATGCGCTGAGCGCTGAGCGCGATATTCTGGTCGTGGGTGATCAGCAGCAGCGTCTGGTTGTATTTTTCGTTCGAGTACCGCAGCAGCTCCATGATGTCTGCGCTGTTTTTACTGTCAAGGTTGCCCGTCGGCTCATCGGCCAGCACAATGGCGGGGCTGTTGACGAGCGCGCGCCCGATGGAAACGCGCTGCTGCTGGCCGCCGGAAAGCTGGTTGGGCAGGTGCTTTGCGCGGGCGCCGAGGTGCAGGATCTCGAGCAGGGAGCAAAGCTGCGCCGCGTCGGGCTTGCGTTCGTCGAGCAGCAGCGGCAGCGTGATGTTTTCCTCCACATTGAGCACGGGGATCAGGTTGTAAAACTGATAGATAAGCCCGATCTGCCGCCTGCGGAAGATAGCGAGCTTTGTTTCGTTGAGGGAATACACGTCGGTGCCGTCGATGGATACGCGGCCCGAAGTGGGTCTGTCCACCCCGCCGAGGATGTGCAGAAGCGTTGATTTGCCCGAGCCGGACGGGCCGACAATAGCGACGAACTCCCCTTTTTGAACCGAAAACGACACATCGTCAAGTGCCTTGACCTCGGCCTCGCCGCTGCCATAGGTTTTGCAGAGATTTTCCACCCGCAGAATTTCCAAGGAAATGCCCTCCTTCATCCAATGAAATGATTTGCCCTCAGTATACCTTCCGCGGGTGACACTTCGGTGACTGTGCGCATGACAATTTTGTCATATGCGTCGTTTTTACCCTTGCCGCGGCGATCAAACGCCCGCCGCCGTGCGTGGGATGCGCAGAGTAAAGAGCGCGCCGCCGCCCGGCGCGTTTTCGGCCTTAAGGGTTCCGCCCTGCGAATGCGCAATGCTGTGCGCCATCGCGAGGCCGATGCCCACGCCGCCCTCGGCGGCGTTTTCCCCGCGGTAGAAGCGCGTAAACAGATGTGGCAGGTCGGCGGCGCCAAAGCCGGGCCCTGTGTCGCGCACCGTAATTTGAGTATAAAGCGGGTTGACCACGGTGTTCACGCGCACCCTTCCGCCCTCGGGCGTGTGTTCCACACAGTTTTTTAGCAGGTTCAGCACCGCCTCCGCCGTCCAGTTCGGGTCGCAGCGCAGAAGCCTGCCGTCGGTTGACACTTCAATCGTCAGCCCTTTGAGCTCCGCCGGGATGCGCATG
>JARLHS010000202.1 GCA_031292115.1 Clostridia bacterium
GAAGATGTACAGAAGCCGTGTTCCCCGTGGCCGCGCATCTTCGTGTGGACGTTTTTTCAAAGTAGAATCGGCATCAGACGGCAGCAGCCATCATCTTCTGTTGGAGGGCGCAAAGTGAAAAGGAAAATTGTGATTTCCAATATCGTTCTGATCGGCATGGTAAGCCTGTTTGTCGACATGAGCACCGAGATGGTCTACCCCATCATTCCCCTTTTTCTGACGGCCAGTCTTGGCGCCTCGCCTGCCATCGTCGGTGTCATCGAGGGCATTGCGGAAAGCATCGCCTCGCTGCTCAAGGTATTCAGCGGCTATATCGGTGATGTCTATCACCACAAGAAGCGCCTGACCTTTATCGGGTATTCGGCCTCGGTGCTCTACAAGGTGTTTCTTCTGCTGGCCACCTCCTGGGCCGGCGTGCTGATCGCAAGGATCATCGACAGGACGGGCAAGGGTATCCGCACTGCTCCGCGCGACGCGCTCGTGGCGCAGTCAAGCGACAGGAAGAAGCTCGGCGGCTCCTACGGCCTGCATAAAATGCTCGATATGGCGGGGTCATCGGCCGGGGCATTCCTGGCGTTTATCTTTGTCACGATCGGGCTGAAATATCACCTGGCGTTCCTCTGGTCGATCATCCCCGGCATCATCGGCATCCTGATCATTCCGCTGGTGAGAGAAAATAATGCCGCCGTGCAAAAAACCGAAAGACTGACCTTCCGGGGGCTGAAGCTCGACGGCAGGCTCAAGCTGTATCTTGTCGTGATGTTTATCTTCTGTCTCGGCAATTCTTCCAATACCTTTCTTCTGCTCAAGGCGCGGGCCAACGGCTTTTCCGCGTCGCAGGTCATGCTGTTTTATCTGATCTTCAATATCTCGGCGTCGATATTGGCCATTCCCTCCGGAAAATTTTCCGACCGGTTCGGCAGGAGCTCCATTCTCGTCCCCGGTTATATCATCTACGGCCTTGTGTATGTGGGGTTTGCGGTGCTTGTCTCAAAGACCTCCATCGTTGCGCTGTTCATCGCATACGGCGCCTATACCGCGTTCATCAGCGGAGCCGAACGGGCATTTGTCGCGGAGGCCTCCCCCGCTGAATACAAGGGCACGGTGCTTGGAATCTACGGGATGCTGCAGGGCGCGGGCCTTTTGCTTTCTTCCATTATCGCCGGGCTGATGTGGGATCATATCAATTCGAACGCCCCCTTCTGGTTCGGCGGCATCCTGGGGCTGATTTCGGCGGGTATCATTGCCGTAATCCTTCGCTCCGGCGGCAGGAGCTCCACAAAGGGGGCCAAATCAGCGGCGTAAAGGATCGCCTCGGGCAGCCAGCCCGGAAGCGCTGTGTTGCCCTGAATGTCAGCCCGCCGGTAATACTGATTTTTTCGGCGGTATGAATCGGTAGATTTTATCTGCCGATTAAAAAGGAATAGTATAAGGCATTTGAAAATCCATTTCCGAAGCCGGTCTGCACAAAAAGCTTTTTATCAGTTTCCCATTTGGCCCATCCCCACCTTCTTCCCGGCGCGGGAAGGGGCAATCGGTGCGGGGGGATCTTTGAAAATCCTACGGATTTTAAAAGATCCCCCCGCATCTATGCTATGCTGAACGCTCAATATTTTATGCTATTCTCCCATTCCAGTATAAAAAAGCCCCTCAGAATCCGATGCAAAATTCTGCAAGTTTAATATGATATAGCGAGGGGTCTGTATCAAAAACGTGTCAGAGCCTGTACGAATGAAGGCCCCCCGCGCACTTTTTACCGACAGGAAGGGGGATTCTCTTACCTATGCAAGAAACCGGAAGCAACACAACCGGCTATCTGGACAGAATCCGCATCAGATCCGGCAATGAAGCCATGAAGGCAGGATTTTTGAAGACAGGGCAGTCAAGCAGGGAGAAGGCGGCCGCCCAGATGAATCAGGGCGGGCTGCGTTTTGCCACCCTGTTTATTCTTTGGCCTGAGATCGATGCTCTGTCCCTTGATGCCGATCTTATCCCGCGCAACCGCACCGCCCTCGCGTTCTGCAGGAGGATCCTCAGGGGCGCGGAGCTTTCCTCCGATACCGGAGAGTCATCGAGCGGCCGCGATGAACCGATCCATTCGGCATTGAAATGGATGTTTCTCACCGGCGCGCAGGACGATGGCCTCAGCAATGAATTCGACCAGATGATGGATGTCGCCGCCTCGCATCTGATACGCACCTTTCATGATGCCGACATACTGCCTGAGCTTGTACGCATGATTTTCAGGCGCAATCGAAAAGGATATTACATTCATGACCTTGTGTGGGCACTGTTCAGCTCCCGTGACCCGCGCATTCTGAGCCTTATTGCCCGCTACCTGCGTTCGCAGGGCAGCAAAGACGCTGCGCTCGCCGCCAAACTGCTGAAGAATACACCCTTAGAGGAAGCCGGCGCAGCAGCCCAAAACCGGGGATATGCACCCTACCTCTCGTGGCTCAGCGAAAACCAGCCCTATCTGTATTTCACGCAGGATGGTTTTCACCAGTCAAGCGACCCCACCCTTTGCAGCGTCGATCTCGGCGCCAAATACCTATGCAGGAAGATATCGCCGCAGGATCGGCAGCCGTCTGACTCCTTTTCGCAGTCGGATTACAGCCATCTTGACGCGTTCCGTCAACGTGAAGAAGCCGAAATGGCACTCCTCGCAAAATATTCACACCGACTGCATCGTACGAATGCCGCGCATTGGAATAAGTGGATGGAATACCCCATCGAGCAGCAGATACAAATCGCGCGCAAGCGGTTGGGAGGCGCGTCATGATCCAGATTTCCGGCAAGCCGCTTGACCTGCAGACCCTCGAAAGCGAATATCCGCGTTCCGGCCCGGAGTGGCCCATCCTGGAAGCAATGTCCTCCAGCCGGGAAAATTACGGGTATGCTTCTCTGGATCAGCTCCGGTTTGAACTCAAGATGCGCATGGCAACGGTGAAAGCCGCCAGGGAGCTCGATCAAAGTGACATGGATTTTGCGATCTTCCGTAAATCCAGATGCAACCCCGCCTACTGGAGCCGCACCGACAATGGCGGTTTTGTGCTCAAAAACGGCGTGAGGCCCAGTGAGGCGATACGCGATATCTACTTGAACGGATCGCAATACGCGACGGAGTGTGCGACCGCAATGCTGATCGTTTTTTATAAAGCCGTCCTCGATGTCGTGCCGGATGCGCTTTTCGACCGGATGTTTCCTGAAATCGAGCTGATGGATTGGCGCCATGTCGATCCGCTTTTCAGAAATGTCGGCCTGATGAGAAGCAGCGGGGATTTCTTCGCGGGCGATCGCAGATATTTTATGAATCCGGATGTGAACCCCGAGACCCCCGAATGGCAGGGCGAAAACGTCATCGTGCTCGGCCCCGACAGCTATAACCGCCACGGAATCGGAATCCATAAAGGAGCGACCATGATCAGGGAGCTCAACAAAAATCGCGTCGGGGGCGCGGAGCAGTCGGCATACCTGCTCGACCGGGCCGGCAGACCGGATTACACAAAGATATGGGAGATGCTTCAGACGTATCACCCATAAGCGCGCCCACCCGGTTAACTATGCGCTTTGCGCAGCGAAACCCCCGTACACGCCCGGCGCTTGCCCCTCCTATAGCCATCCCCGTTATGACGTAAGCATAACGGGGATGGCTATAGATCTGCATAGGGCTGTGTTTGAAACGTTGCCGGGCGATTTCTCGACGAAAATACAAAAAGCAGTCTTGCATTTGGCCCCTTACGCCGCAAGTACAAGCCGCCACAATGAACCTCCCCGCGGCAAGACCGCGGGGTATCCATAAGGGGGATACCGCCCTGCGGGGCGGGGTGCAGAATAAGGAACCGCCGCAAGCGGCGGGGTATTGCACCCCGGTTCATAATAAAATTTCATGGGAAGTGTAATATTTCTCATTGAGCTGCAAAAAATGCAATCAGGCACTTGTAAATATTTTTATTTGATACTATTATAGTAGAGTAGCAGTGACGGGCATGTATAATGCCTTCAACTTTGCAGAAGAAACGAGGAAAAAGCCATGAATGAGACCATTCAAAACATTTTAAGCAGAAGAAGCACACGCGCGTACAAGCCGGAGCAGATAACGGCCGAGGATCTGCATTTGGTTCTTGAAGCCGGCCAGTATGCGCCGAGCGCGGCAAACCAGCAGTCCTGGCATATCGTGGCCGTCCAAAACAAGGATATGCTCAAAAAGCTGTCAGAAACCTTCCGGACGGTATATTTAAAATCCGGTATTCAGCGATTTGAAGAGGCAGCAAAAGCCGATGACTTCAATCCCTTCTACAATGCTCCGACTTACATCATGGTATTCGCGGACGATAAAGCGATCGCTCCGACGCATGACGGCAGCCTTGCAATCGGGAATATGCTGCTCGCGGCTGAAGCACTGGGGTTGGGCGGCTGCTGGCTTCACGCGGTCAATTTTGTTTTCAAAACGCCCGTGGGCGAAGCTCTTAAAGGCGAGCTTGGCATACCCGAAGGATATTCCCCTGTCGGCGCAGTCGCTATCGGATACAAGGCGGCTGAAACGGCCACCGCCGCGCCGCGCAGGGAAGGCACGGTAACCGTTATCAAATGAGCCATTCTGAGCAGATTCAGTATTGAAATCTGACGACAGCGCAGTAAATTTCAGCCTGAGATCGCCTGCAGGAATGCAGGCGATCACAGGCCGTCGAAAATTCCGATTCAAAACGATTTGCACAAAAGACTCTTACTCATTTATGGCTTTTCCCGATGCGTTACCCACTCAGATTGGCGAAGCACCACTATTATTTAATAGACATTCACCGCCGAAAAAGCCGTGCAATAATACTCGCGCCCTGCTTTTTCTGCTTCGCGGAATCAGTTCTTAACGATTTTGTAGAACCATTTTTTTGCGGCCTCGGCGGTAAAAATGTAGCATGCGACAATGGCGGCGATCGCCGACAGGATCCAAACGGGGATAGGCGCAAAACCGAACAGCCCCGACAGGGGCGTGAATGGCACAATCAATGCCGCAAGCGCAACGCAGCCGGTTGCGATTGACAGATATTTGCCGGGGGCGCTTTTGAAGAACGGGCGCCTGCTCCTGATCACCAGAACAATCAGGGAGGCGGAGACCACCGATTCAATGAACCAGCCTGTCCGAAATTGAACCACGGTCGCGTGAAAAATGAGTATCAGAACTCCAAAAGTCAAATAATCGAAAATTGAGCTGATCAGCCCGAAGGTCAGCATAAATTTTCGGATGAAGCCGATATCCCATTTTCTCGGCCTCGTAATCATTTCGGCATCTACAGAGTCTGAGGCGATGGTCATCTCCGGAAAATCGGTCAGCAGGTTCGTCAGCAGGATCTGCTTGGGAAGCAGCGGCAGGAAGGACAAAAACAGCGACGCCCCGGCCATGCTGAACATATTCCCGAAATTGGCGCTCGTGGCCATGAATACATATTTGAGCGTGTTGGCAAAGGTGATCCGCCCGGCCTTCACCCCATTTTTAAGCACGTCGAGATCTTTTTCGAGCAGCACGATATCCGCGGCCTCTTTTGCCACATCGACGGCGCTGTCTACCGAAATACTGACGTCGGCCGCATGAAGCGCCGAAGCGTCGTTAATCCCGTCGCCCATATACCCGACAACGTAGCCGGCTTTTTTCAGTGCAATGATGATGCGCTCTTTTTCATTGGGCTCGACCTCGGCAAAGACCGAAACCTCTCCGACTTTTTTCAGCAGGGCGCCGTCGCTGATCTGATGGATTTCCGGGCCGGTCAGTATTTTTGCATCCTTTAACCCAAGTTGGGAAACAACGTTGCCTGCAATGAGCTTGTTATCCCCCGTTATGATTTTCAAAGAAATGCCTAGCGCCTCCAGCTCCTCAACGGTCTTCACAATGTTCTCTTTTAAGGGATCAAACAGTGTGATAAAGCCCAGAAACGTCATGTCGGCTTCGAGCTCGTCTTCTATCGTGGATTTGGTCTCGATGCTTTTATAGGCCACCCCAAGCGTCCGGTAGCCTTTTGCACTGTATTCCTCGTACTGCTTTTCGATGGATTCGGACATCTCCCTGATGTCAACCGTCTTTCCGTCTTCCACCTCGGCTTTGCTGCATATTGCCAGAATGTTTTTTACCGCGCCCTTTGTAATCATGATGTGTGTTTGCGGGCCCCCGGCGGCTTTGGCAGGCTCCGTGAGCATGATGCTGAGCCGTTTCCTTATGAAATCATACGGATGCTCATCCAGCTTCACATAATCTTTTACATCGATCGGGCGATACGCTCTGATCGCCTCATCGATCGGGTTAATAAAGCCCGATTCAAACGATGCGTTCAGATAGGCATACAAAAACACCTTGTCGCTCTGCTTTCCACCGACATCGATGGTGGATTGGAGCTTAACGGTGCCGTCGGTCAGCGTGCCCGTCTTATCTGAGCAGAGCACATCCATGCTTCCAAAGTTTTCGATGGAGGCAAGGCGTTTTACGATGACCTTTCCCTTTGCCATCATCTTGGCTCCATGAGCCAGATTGATGCTGATAATTGCAGGCAGCAGCTGAGGCGTCAGGCCGACTGCAAGCGCCAGTGAAAAAAGAAATGAATCGAGGGCCGGCCGTTTGAGCAGGATGTTAATCGCAAATATGGCGAACACCAGGATGAGCGTTACTTCCATTAAAAAGTAGCCAAACCGCCGCACGCCTCTTTCGAACTCCGTTTCCGCCGGGCGCAGCTTCAGCCTTTCGGATATCTTGCCGAACTCGGTGTTTTTTCCGGTACTGACGATCAGCGCCCTGGCGGTACCGCTGATGACATGCGTCCCCATCCACAGCGAATTCTTTCGCGCGTTTAACGGGGTTTTAAGCGGCAGGGCGCCTGCCTGCTTTTCGACGGGATAGGTCTCACCGGTTAAAGTTGCTTCGTCTATATTCAGCGAATCTGATTCGAGTATCAGGCTGTCCGCCGGTATCACCGCCCCGGCTTTCAGAAGGACAATATCGCCGGGGACAAGCTCTTCCACGCCGATATCCAGGGGCTTCCCATCCCTGAGGACATTTGTTTTGATTTTGACGACTTCCAGCAGGCTTTCCACGGCGTTGTTGGCACCATACTCCTGCCAGAAGCTTAAAAGCCCGCTGATGAGGACAATTGTGAGTATAATGATCGCGTCAACCGTATCGCGAAGGAAAAAGGAGAGGACAATCGCAACAAGCAGAATGAGGATGATCGGGCTTTTAAACTGCGACAACAGCAGGCCCAGCGTGCTGTTGCTTTTATTTGGCCTGATAGAATTGGGGCCATAGGTACTCAGCCTTTCCTTTGCCTGAGCAGTTGTCAGCCCATCTTTTGAAGCCTCAAGGCTTTTTAAAATATCTTCCGGCAGCATTGACCAGAAGCTTTGTTTGAGATCCGCCATTTTGATTATCAACCCCTTTATACGATTA
>JARLHS010000203.1 GCA_031292115.1 Clostridia bacterium
CGACGGCGAAATCAAGCAGGTGCGCAGCGAGGTCGACATGGAGCGTTTTGTGTACGCGCCCGTCAAAAAGGGGCAGAAGCTCGGCGAGCTGACCTTCCGTCTCGGCAGCGCGACGGTCGCGACGGCCGATCTCACAGCCGTGCGCGACGTACCCGCGCAGCAAAAGCCTCTCGGGTTCTGGGGCGGCATCTGGCACTTCCTGATCTGGCTCTTCGGCGCGAAAGGCTGAGGACGGGAAAAGGATCATTCAGACTTATCCCCTTTACATACGTGAAAATGCTTTCCGTGCGCGGCTGGGCCAGACGTGCTGAAAAAAGGAGTTTTAATTTTGGAGAAAAAGCCTGAAAGGCTTCAAAAGCTTATTTCGCGGTGCGGCGGCGCTTCGCGCAGGAAGGCCGAGGGGCTCATCCTCGAGGGCCGTGTCAAGGTAAACGGCGCCACGGCGAAGCTGGGTGACAGCGCGATATTGGGCAGAGACGCCGTTACTCTCGACGGAGAGCTGCTGCATGCTCCGCGTGAAAAGTTATACATAGCCCTGAATAAACCGCGCGGTTATGTAACCACGCTCCATGACGAGCTCGGACGCCGCTGCGTGCCCGGGCTTCTTGGCGATATCGAGGGGCGTGTCTACCCCGTCGGCAGGCTCGACAGGGAGTCTGAGGGTCTGCTACTGCTTACCGACGACGGCGATTTTGCCAATGCGATCTCACACCCGAAGAATCATATCGCTAAGATTTACCGCATTTCGGTGCGCCCGGCCGTCACCGAGCAGCAGCTTGCCAAGATGGAGGCCGGCATCGTGCTCGACGGCCGTCTGACGGCCCCTGCGAAGGCGAAGGTGATCGGAGGCGAAGAAGGCCGGTCGGTCATCGAGCTCACCATCTATGAAGGCAGAAACCGCGAGATAAGGCGCATGTGCGAATCCCTCGGGCTCGAGGTGGCAAGGCTCTGCCGCGTCGGTGTGGGAAATCTGAAGCTCGGCGGGCTTAAACCGGGCGAGCACCGGGAGCTTGAGCCGCACGAGGTTTCTTCGCTGCTGAAGGCGGCGGGGCTTCATCCCTCGTCGGAAAAAGCAGACAAGCCACGGCGGGCGGGGGGCGCACGCAATGGTTGAGATCAGGCTCGCTGAGCAGGAAAAAGTGAAAGCCGCCTGCGAGGCGCTCGGGGAAGAATACACCGAGGGGCTGCTGCTCTATAACGCCACCGAGTCCGGTGAGGATGCGGGCTTTTGCCTGATCCGCCGCAGCGGTGTCGAGGCGCAGGCCGTGATTAAAACAAACGGCCGGCTGTATATCTACGACGGGCTGCTGCGCGCAGCACTGAGCCTGATGCTGCGGCTTAAGGTCAGGACGGCTCTGCTCGCCGGCGAGATCAACGCTCCGCTTGCCGAGCAGCTCGGCTTCAGGCCCGAAGGCGGCAGGTGGTCGGCGGCGGTTAAGGAAGAAATGTTTCCCGCATGCTGCGGAAAGCAAGCCGTGCCAAATAAACATCCGGATTCCACGCCGGGCTGAGAGCCGCCATTGACAGGGCGGGGTAGATTATGCTATTATAAAATATTAATCAGACGGAGGTTGCCATGATCAGAAGCATGACCGGCTACGGCCGCGTTGCGCAGATCGTTGACGGATACAGTGTTTTATTAGAGATCAAGTCCGTCAATCACCGGTATTTCGATTTTACGGCAAGGGTGCCGCGCCTTTACGGATATATTGAGGAAAAGCTCAAGACGTATCTGCAAAGCGTTATCACGCGCGGCAAGGTGGAGGTATTCGTCGCAATCGACGTGCTTGAGGGCGCCGAGGGCGAAATAAAGCTCAACCATCGTCTTGCGGAAAGCTACATCGGCGCGCTGCGCGAGCTTCAGCAGCAATACGGCCTGCGGGATGATATCTCCGTTTCAACCGTCGCGCGGTATGCGGATATTTTTACGGAATTCCGTCCGCCGGAGGATGAAGAGCGTGTCTGGGTCGCCGTAAAAAAAGCGGCGGACTCTGCTGTGAGCGAATTCGTCGCGATGCGCTGCTCCGAAGGCGAAAGGCTGAGAAGCGACATTGTTGCAAGGGCGGAGAATATCTCGACGCTCGTGACACAGGTTGAGCTGCGCTCGCCGCAGACGGTGGTGGATTACCGCGCGAGGCTGCTTTCAAAAATGAACGAAGTGCTCGACAATTCACGCTTTGATGAGACGCGCATCCTCACCGAGGCTGCCATATACGCCGACAAGGTTTCCGTCGATGAGGAAACCGTCCGGCTTAAAAGCCACCTCAAGCAGTTTGAGATCATGCTCGATGCGAAGGAGCCTGCCGGCAGAAAGCTTGACTTTCTGATGCAGGAAATGAACAGGGAAGCGAACACCATCGGCTCAAAGGCCTCGGATATTGAAATCGCGCGGGTCGTGGTGGATATTAAGGCCGAGCTTGAAAAAATCAGGGAGCAGATACAGAACATCGAATAACGAAAGGTGCGGGAATTTCAATGAAGCTCATCAACATCGGGTTTGGCAACATGGTCTCCGCCAACAGGCTTGTAGCGATCGTCAGCCCGGAATCCGCCCCCATTAAGCGCATCATCCAGGATTCGCGCGACAGAGGAACGCTGATTGATGCGACCTACGGACGCAGGACGCGCGCAGTCATCATCACCGACAGCGATCATGTCATTCTTTCCGCCGTGCAGCCGGAAACCGTAGCCAACCGCCTGAACGACCGTGACGAGGATGAGGAAGAGGCAGAGGAGGAGCTCGAAAGCGATGAGTGAGCCGGGCCTGCTGATCGTGATCTCGGGCCCATCGGGTGCTGGCAAGGATTCGGTGCTCCTTCAGCTTGCAAAGCGCAGGGGCGGGCTGTTTTATTCGGTTTCCGCCACCACGCGCGAGCCGCGGGCCGGCGAAGCGGGGGGCCAGGATTATTATTTCCTCACGGACGAGGAGTTTGAGCGTCTTATCGCGCAGGGCAAGCTGCTTGAATACACCGAATACAACGGCAAATATTACGGAACGCCGCGGCAGGCGGTCGAGGAAAGGCTTGCACGGGGCGAGGATGTGATCCTGGTCATCGAGGTGCGCGGCGCGATGCAGGTCAAAAAGAGCTTCCCGGAAGCGGTGCTTGTCTTTATCCTGCCGCCGTCGATGCAGGTGCTCGAAAAACGGCTGCGCGGGCGCGGCACCGAGACGGAAGCGCAGATCAGCGGGCGGCTTGCGATCGCGCGCGGGGAGATCGGCAGCGCGGTAAATTACGATTATGTCGTCATCAATGACGCGCTTGAAACAGCCGCCGCGGAAATTGATGCGATTGTCTGCACAGAAAAACTAAAGGCTTCACGCAACCGAAAACGAATTCAGGAGGTATTGGATCATGCTTAAATTTTCAGTCAACGATCTGATCAGCGATGACGAAAACTGTTATTCGTTCGTGATAGCGATTGCTAAAAGAGCGAGAAGAATCGCGGATCAGGCAAATGACGAGAGCGAGATTCTGGATGAAAAGCCCGTACAGATGGCTGTGCGCGAATTTGCGGAAGGAAAGTTTCATATCATGGCGCACACGATCGGCGACGTCCATCCGGAAGTATCGATTCCGGCTTAAACGCGGTCGACGGCAGGCGACGGACGGTAAAAAGCCTGCGCCGTGCCGGAAGATAGGATTACCGGGGGTCTCGGGCGTATCAGCATGGGAGGTGCCTCTTTCCGCAATGAAACTCGCTTTGGTTGCCGTTGAGGGTGCGGCCTTTCATTATGATAAGCCTTTTACTTACCTTGTTCCCTCAGAATTGGAGCCGGATGCAGTGCCTGGCGTGCGCGTCAAGGTGCCGTTCGGTGCTGGCGGCAGGCAGAGGCAGGGTATTATCCTGGGGCTCTGCGAAGACGCCGGACAAAATGGGCTCAAGCCGCTTGCAAGTGTGCTCGATCAGCATCCGCTGATCGCTGACGAGCTGCTCGGGCTCGCTTATTGGATGAAGGAACACTGCTACTGCACACTCTATGAGGCGCTTAAGCCGATGATGCCGGCGGGGATCGGGATGCGCCTGATAAAAGAATATATTCTCAACCCCGATTTTAACGATGAAGAGGCGTGCCTGCTCGACCCGGACGCACAGCAGGCGATTGCGCTGCTGCGAAAAAGGCGCGCGCCGCTGGAGCGGAGCAGGCTGCTGACGCTGCTTGGGCTCAGCGCCGATTCCACACTGCCGGATTCACTCGCCGCGAGGGGCATCTTGATGCAAAGTGACGCGGTCAGCACCAAAAACGCCGAGGCGACGATGACGATGCTGCGTCTTACGCAGCAGTCCGACGATGAGCTGCAGGAGGAGACGAAGCTCACCCCCAAGCAAAGGCGCGTCACCGAGGTGCTCGGGGAATACGGCAGCGCCTCCCTGAAGGAAATCTGCTATTTCGCGGGCGTCACCGCGGGCGTGGTGCGAACGCTCGTGAAAAAGGGCCTGCTTGAGCAATATGAAAAGCGCATTTTCCGCAACCCCTACCACAACCTTGCGGCCGGCGGCGCGCCCGAGCTGATCCTTTCGCCGTGCCAGCAGGAGGCTTATGAGAGCCTGGCTGCTAAATACAGGGCAGGCGGCGCCTGCGCCACACTGCTTTTTGGCGTGACGGGCAGCGGAAAGACCTCCGTTTTTATGAAACTGATCAGCGATGTCCTGGCCGACGGGCGCGGCGTGATCGTGCTCGTTCCCGAGATTTCGCTTACGCCGCAGGCCGTGGAGCGTTTCGTTTCACGCTTCGGCGCCCAGGTCGCCGTGCTGCACAGCGGCCTTTCGCTTGGCGAGAGGCTCGATGAATGGCAGAGAGTCCATGACGGCAGCGCGCGAATCGTCGTTGGCACGCGTTCTGCCGTTTTTGCACCCGTGGAGCGGCTCGGGCTCGTCATCATCGACGAGGAGCAGGAGCATACCTATAAGTCGGAAATGTCGCCGCGCTATCATGCGCGCGATATCGCCCGTTACCGCTGCGCGAAGGCCGGCGCCATGATGCTTCTTGCCTCCGCCACGCCTTCGGTGGAGTCGTTTTACGCGGCAAAAACAGGTCGTTACGGCCTTTTAAGGCTTGACGAGCGCTACGGCGGCGCCGTGCTGCCCGAGGTGATCGTCGTCGATATGAAACAGGAGCTGCAAAACGGCAGCACATCCCCCGTCAGCAGCCGCCTGCTGCAGGAGATCGATGAAAACCTTCAGGGCGGCCTGCAGTCGATCCTGCTGCTGAACAGGCGCGGATACAATACCTATGTTTCCTGCGCGGAATGCGGAGCCGTGCTCACATGCCCGCATTGCAGCATCGCGCTTACATATCATTCCGCCAACGGCCGGCTGATGTGCCATTATTGCGGCTACAGCGCCGATCCGCGCGCAAAGTGCCCCCAGTGCGGCTCAAAGCATCTCAGGTATTCGGGCTCGGGCACGCAGCGGATTGAGGAGGAGATTGCACAGCAGCTCCCGCAGGCTGCCCTGCTGCGCATGGATATGGATACCACGCTTGCGAAATTTTCACATGAAAAGATCCTTGCCCGCTTTGCAAAGGGCGACTGCGATGTTCTGATCGGCACGCAGATGGTGGCCAAAGGGCTGGATTTCCCGAAGGTGACGCTCGTGGGCGTCCTCTCGGTGGACGGCATGCTGTATATGAACGACTTTCGCGCAAGCGAGCGCACCTTCGCACTGCTCACACAGGTGATTGGCCGCGCGGGGCGAGGCAGCCTCAAGGGGCGTGCCGTCATTCAGACACAGACGCCCGAAAACAGCGTGCTGAGGCTCGCGGCACTGCAGGATTACGACGCCTTTTACGGGCAGGAGATCGAGCTGCGCAGGCTGCTGCTCTATCCGCCTTTCTGCGAGCTGTGCGAGATCTGCTTTTCGGGCATATCGGAGCCGGAAGTGGCCGGAGCGTCCGGGGAATTTGCGAAAATGCTCGCTCAGGCGCAAAAAGAGACAAAAAGGCTTCCGCTGCGCGTGCTCGGTCCCTCTGCGGCGGGCGTTGCGCGGGCAGGCGGGCGTTACCGGTATAAGATCCTGATCAAATGCAGGGAATCAAAGCCGCTGCGCGAGCTCATAGCCGCTTTGCTCGTGCGTTACGGCAAATCGAAGCATGCACGCCGCGTCGCGGCCTTTGTGGATATGAATCCGCTCACGATTCTTTAGGGCATCGCGGCTCTGTCATACAATTTCCCGTCTGAGGAAACATGGATGAAATTCGGCTCCGACGGCATACAAAGCCGGCAATTGGCAAGAATGTCTTTATCATTTAAAATGCCCAGAATCGGACGGGAAAAATTTAATCGGTTGATTCCTGCGTGCCGCATTGCGTCACTGCAGGGATAGTTCGGGGGCTCGGTAATGGCAATCAGGAATATTCTTCAGGTGGGCGACGATCTGCTGCGCAAGCAGAGCAAGCCCGTTACGTCATTTGACAGGAAACTCTGGCAGCTGCTCGACGATATAGCAGAGACGCTGCACAAAGAAGAAGGCGCGGGTCTCGCCGCGCCGCAGATCGGCGTGCTCAGGCGCATTGTCGTGATCGACGTGGGGGACGGCATCCTCGAGCTGATGAATCCGGTGGTTATCCGGGAAAAGGGCATCCAGCAGGAAGTCGAGGGCTGCCTTTCGCTGCCCGGCAAATACGCGCTGCGCAAGAGGCCACAGGTCGTCGAGGTCAAGGCAATGGACAGACGCGGCAGGGAATTCAGGATCACGGGCAAAGAGCTGCTTGCGCGCGCGCTCAGCCATGAGATCGACCATCTCAACGGTGTATTATTCATCGACAACATTATCCGGATGGTCGACTCGTCTGAATTCAACAAGAAATAACGTCAGGTCCGCGTAGAAAATGATTGACAGATAAATCGGCCATGGAGGAACAGGATGCGCATCGTATTTATGGGCACGCCGGAATTCGCGGTGCCCTGCCTGGAAGGGCTGGTCAAAGAGGGCAACGAGGTTTGCGGCGTCTTTACGCGCGCCGACAAGCCGCAGGGCAGAAAATTCGTGCTTACCGCGCCGCCCGTCAAGGAAGCGGCGCTGCGGCTCGGGATTCCCGTTTTTCAGCCGTCCACGCTCAGGGATGAGGAAGCGCGGCACACGATCGGGGCCCTGAGGCCCGAGCTGATCGCGGTGGTCGCCTATGGCCGGATTCTTCCGGAAGAGGTGCTTGAGATCCCGGCGCTCGGCTGTGTGAATGTGCACGCCTCACTGCTTCCGCGTCTGCGCGGAGCGGCGCCGATCCAGTGGGCCGTCATCCGCGGCGAAAATGAATCGGGCATTACCACGATGCATATGGCAAAGGGTCTTGATACGGGCGATATGATCCTGCGTGAGAGCACCGGCATCGGTGAGAACGAAACGGGCGGCTCGCTGCACGACAGGCTCATCCCCATAGGCGCGCGGCTGCTCTGCCGGACGGTGCGGCTGATAGCGCAAGGCGACGCTCCGCGTGAGCGGCAGGACGACGCCCTTGCCACCTGGGCGCCGATCATCGACCGGGAGGTCTGCAGGATCAACTGGCGCGCGGGCGCGCGTGAGATCCACAACCTGTGCCGCGGGCTCAATCCGTCGCCAAGCGCGTTTACAATGCTCGGGGGCAGCGCCATCAAGATACACTCCACGGTGCTGACGGGGGAGAAATGCGGCGCG
>JARLHS010000204.1 GCA_031292115.1 Clostridia bacterium
CGAATAGCCCGCCGTGGAGGAATTGGAAATATTCTGGTTTGTTACCTCGAGTGCCTCCTGACTGACGGAAAGTGCCTGTCTGGCTGATTCAAGGCCCGCGAAAATACTTGCCATCGTGTCACTTTCCCTTCATATCTTCTGGTCGATGAGGCTGCGTATCGGCGATTTTTCCTCGGTCATGCCATAGGCTCCATAATAAACGCCGCGGTCATGCCCGCCGCGCATCATGTCGTAAAGCTCCAGCCGGGAACGCACAAGCCTTCCGTTGAGATCGTTGACGCGCTTGAGCCGCGCGGTGATCCCCCTCATTGAGCAGAGCAGCTCCAAAAAGACCTCGCGCTCTCCTTCCCCGGCCATATCCGCGGCCTCGCTCAGCGTGTTCCCGGTCATCCCCGCTTTCGAAAGAATTGCCCGTCTTCTCTCTTCGAGATAGTCAAGCTGCATCAGAAGCGGCATTTCGTCGTTGAGGCAGAGATCCATGCGCGCCACATCACCGGAAACGATCACGTCCCGTTCGCGCTCAGCAAGATCTGAAAGCTCATTTAACACGCCGCGCTCTTTTTGAAGCGCGTCTTCAAGCTCCTGTGCCCAGCTATTCATCCTTCTGCCTCCGGCTTACGCCTTCTGATCCATAATCATGCCCTTGAGTACGCTTCTCGCGACATCCTGCGATGAAACATTGTAGGTGCCGGCGTCGATCTGATTTTTGATGTCGGTGATCCTGGCAGTTCTCTGCGTGTCGCCGTCATCGGAGGTCTTGCGCGCAAACGTGCCCGCCTCCTGCAGATCAGCCGCGCCCGGCGAGAGCTCCAGGGTATCCCCCTGAGCCTTCTGCGACGAGCTGTCTTTTACCGCCTCGTCCTGTTTGAGATTCTTCTGATAACTTTCGTAGATATTCTGCGCCTGTATTCCGTTGACTTTCATTAAAAGCTCCTGCCTTTCAGGATTCCTTACATTCTATATCGGCTGAATTGTGATATTCTTTATACCAAATATACTTTATCGGCTGAATTATACCATTCTTTATGCCGGTTTGCAACCGCTTGACAATTATTGTTCAGCTGTCTGCCGGAACGGCAGATTTCTACCGCAGCTGATTTGCCATTTCCTCGATGGAATCCGCCGTCTGCACTGCCTTGGAGCTGAGCTCAAACCCCCGCTGCGATATCATCAGGCCGGCCATCTGCTGTGCCAGGTCGGTATTCGAGCCCTCGAGGCCGCCCTGGATAGGCTTCGTACCCGAAGCCCGGGGTGCGCCCGATTGTGTCGTCTGCGCATAAAGATTGCCGCCCGTCGCCGAAAGCGCCTGCTCATTGGAAAACGTGAAAACGCCCGGGGATTTTTCCGGCGCGCTGTTTTTGCCGAGTGCGATGGTGTTGCCGCTGCTGTCGAGCACCGCCCGCCCCTGCGAGTCGCCGAGGATGTAGCCGCTGCCCGAACGCAGAGCCTCAAAAGAGCCGTCGCGCGTAAAATAACGGTTGCCCGAGCTGTCTCGCACCTGAAAGAAGCCGCTGCCCGGGATGCAGTAATCCAGCGGACGATCCGTCTCGGAAATGTTGCCCTCCGTCATGTCGTTTTCCACCGAGGCGACGGCCGTTCCGCTCCCGACGGCCTGGCCGGCCGTATTGGCCGTGGATGCCATCGAGGAATATAAAAGGTCGGAAAACTGTGCCTGCTTTTGTTTGTAACCGGTTGTATTCACGTTCGCAAGGTTGTTCGCCGTTATATCCACGGCAGTCTGCTGTGCGCGCATTGCCGCGGCGCCGCTGTAAAATGCGCTGATCATCAATTTTTCCCCCTTCGGCCACACGGGTTATTTGAGCGAGCCCACCTGGTTTACCGCGAGCTGCTCGGATTGGTCTGATATTTTAAAAGCCTCCTGGCAGGACTGGTAGGCACGTGAGGACGCCATCAGCGCCGTCATCGCGCTGACAATATCCTCATTGGAGCCCTCCAGATACCCCTGCATCACCGTGGCCTGCGCTCTGCTTGCGCCTGTGAGCGTAAAGAGGCCGTCCGCCTGCTTGGTCGCCGTGCCGTTATAGACAGCCAGCTTGCCCACCGTGCGGCCCGAGACGGAAACCTCCCCGTCGGACGAAACCCGGAAGTCGTCTGTGCCGACCTGCAGCGGCCCGTTCTCGCCCAATACGCGCTGCCCTGTGGACAGCGCAAGATATCCCTGCGCATCCACCGTGAAGGCGCCGTCCCTTGTGTATTCGGTACCGCCGGAGGTTCCCTGCAGAGCGAAAAATCCACCCGAGGTGAGCGCCAGGTCGGTTGAAAGGCCCGTCTGATCGAGCGACCCCTGCGTCAGATCGGTCGTCTCGGCTCCGGCCATGGTGCCCGCCGACATCGTGCCGATCTGTGTGCCTGTATTCAGGTTATAGATCAGCTGGTCTTTAAACGTGGTGAGCGTAAGGTCATCCCTTTTAAATCCCGGCGTGTCGACATTCGAAAGGTCGTTTGACAGAACGTTGATGCGCTGCGTTTGTGTGATCATGCCCGAAGCCGAAGCTGTGATACCGCGTAGCATCCCGCCGCCTCCTTTATACTATTCTCTCATTAAAATGCGGATAAAATCCGTATTTTAATGCCTGCCGCTTTGCGGCAGGCGGCGGCTTTCGCCGCCAGGAGAGCTGTGCAATACTGATTTTGCAAAAACATGACCTGTTTTTGC
>JARLHS010000205.1 GCA_031292115.1 Clostridia bacterium
AGACCTTTGACGAAGCCCGGATGCTGCGCTTTTACCTTTCGCTCGTGGCGCGCGGCAGCGCGCCGGAGCTGCCCGGGAAGGCGCCCGCACTCTATTCCAGCGTCAGGTCCCCGGGGGGCTTCGAGCTGATCGAAGATTCCGGCTGCCACACGCAGCACCTCTTCGGCGACGACGGGCTTTCGCCTCAGGCGCAGATACACAGGCAGATCTACCTCAGACGCGGCGATGTCAATTTCATCTGTCAGGCGTCGGGCAGCGGCCTGACGGCCGTGTCGCTCACCGGTCGGCCGATGGCGCCTCTGCTGGACGATTTCGCACAGATCGTCGGCCCGGGCGCGCAGTGCGCGAAAAGCCTTCGGCCCGAAGACGTCGCGGATTCGCTTGGCAGCCGGTTTGCCGTGCTGGTGCCGGGCGCGGGCGCTCTCTGCTGCGCCGCCACCGATTCAGACGAGAACGCGGTACGCCTAGTGATGGAAAAAGCGGCGCTTGTGGAAACCGGCTCGCGCATCGTCGGCAGGCCGCGGCCCATCCGCTTCCCGGAATGTCTGCTGATGCACTTTATCTATATGAAGAGCTATTCCAAAATGGCAAAATAGGCGAAGGGGCCTTCCGATGTGTTTTCATGCATCGGAAGGCCCCTTCGCAGGAAAATTGAGTTTGATTTATCGTTTTCAGAGCGCCAGGGCTTTTTCGGCAGGCGTATAATCGAGCCCGAGGCTTTGTGCCACTGCCGGGCAGGTAACAAGCCCCTGATAGGTATTCAGCCCCTTGAGCAGCGCGGCGTTTTCGAGCAGCGCGTTCTTGACACCCTTGTTTACAAGCTCCAACAGATACGGCAGCGTTGCGCCGTCCAGCGCGTAGGTCGAGGTCTTCGGCACGGCGCCGGGCATGTTGGCCACGGAATAGTGGATTACGCCGTATTTCTCATAAAACGGGTTGTCATGCGTTGTCGCCCTGTCGATGGTGGCGATCGAGCCGCCCTGATCGATGGCGACATCCACGATAACGGACCCCTTCTTCATGGTTTTGACCATTTCCTCCGTTACGATCTTGGGTGCCTTTGCACCCGGGATCAGCACCGCCCCGATGAGCAGATCGGCCTTTTTAACGGCGGCTGCCAGGTCGTATTCGCTGAAAAGCACGGTCGAGATCCTGCCGAAGAAGATATCGTCAAGGTAGGCGAGCCGGCGCTTGTTCACGTCAAAAACCGTGACCTTCGCCCCGAGGCCGACCGCGAGCTTGATCGCGTTGGTGCCCACGTTGCCGCCGCCGATGATGACGACCTCCGCAGCCGGGACTCCCGGCACACCGCTGAGCAGCACGCCTTCCCCGCCGTGGAACGACTGCAGCAGCTCCGCGCCCACCTGAACGGCCATCCTGCCCGCGATCTCGCTCATCGGTGAAAGCAGCGGCAGCGAGCCGTCGGCCGGCGAGATGGTTTCATAGGCGATGCCGGCGATCTTTTTCTTCAGCAGCGCATTTGTAAGCGACGGATTCGGCGCGAGATGCAGATAGGTGAAAAGTGACTGGCCCTCTTTAAAAAGATCGTATTCGCTTGCGAGAGGCTCTTTAACCTTGACAATAATATCCGACTTTGCAAAGACCGCGGCGGCGGTTCCCTCGATCAGAGCGCCGGCGGCACAGTATTCCTCATCGGAGATGCCGCTGCCTGCGCCGGCATCTTTCTCAATAAGCACGGTATGCCCCGCTTTGGCAAGCGCATGGACGCCGGCAGGTGTAATGGCGACGCGGTTTTCATTATTTTTAATCTCTTTTGGGATGCCTGCTATCATTGTAATGCCCGCTTTCACTTTCTGAATTTTCCGCCGGTGAGACGGAATGTTTGTTCTTTACCGTGCATAAAACAACCATAGTTCTGGTCTTTTGTATGCCGGGCACGCTTTTGATGCGCGTGAGCAGCTTCTCCAGCGTGGCAGTGCCTTCGGTGACGATCTTGAGCAGATAGTCAAAATCCCCCGCTATATAATGACATTCGAGGATATCCTCCTGCAGATTGACAAAGGATAGAAACTTTTCGGTGAACTGGGGCCTTTCAAGGCTGACAAACATCAGTGCCGTCAGCCCCTTGCCGAGCGCGGCAGGAGCAATGATCGCGGTATACTGCTCGATGGCACCCGAGGCCTCGACCTTTTTGATCCTTTCGCTGACGGCGGGAACCGAGAGCCCGACCTTCGAGCTGATCTCTGAAACCGACTGCCTTGCGTTTTGCTGGAGCAGCCTGATAATATGGGTGTCGATGGAATCCATATCCGCCTCCATGAATCCGACGGCGTGCCGGCGACAGAATATACATAAAATTTAATGCGTTTCGCTTCCGGAAGCTTAACACTGTTATCATTGTATGACATGTGCCGTAATATTTCAATGATATGGTTAAAATATCATAAACATTTAATTCTTAGCTCAATCCGATTTAATTCATTCGGCGGCCAGCCGGTTTCCGGCTCCGCCGCTTTAACATTTTAAGGTCTCAGCCGCGGCTTGCGCAAAGGCCGTGCCGACGCGGCGTTTTCCCTTAAAATATGAAGCGCCGCACTGCGAATCGGCAGGCGACAAGCATGCGCTGTTGCGGAAGTCTCAGCTTGTCGACATAAGGTCGACAGGCTGTCAGAGGGGGATTTCATGGCGCTTCGCGTAAGCGTTCCCCCCTCTGATGCACCCCCAAGCATTGTGGTCTGCTCCTCCGCAGACCACAATATAGGAGTTGCTCCGGCGGCGCATGTCCGCCTGCGCAACAAATTTTATCGCTTCGCAGTGCGTATTTTACTTTTGTCTGCACTCTGTGGCATGCGCTGTCGCGGAAGTCTGTCGAATAAATAGTATAAAAAGTGAATTCTCAGTTGATTTGTTCTTGGGTGGGACTTAGAATAACGGTGGTTGTATCTCTGTTTCATCCTGTCGTTTCAATACGGTTTCCCTGCCGGGAAGGCTTTTTGATAATTTTTAGTAAGTAGAAAGGGTGAGAGTATGAAGCAGGCGTTAGCGATGGCAAACATCAATCTTTTTGCGATTCTGCGCAACCTGGAGGATCTTTGCGAGATGGATGCTGAGACCCGTTCCATCGTCAAAGGCAAAAAAATGTCGATCCAGTTCACCGTCAAGGGCGGGCCGTCCGCAGTGTTTACGGTGGACGACGGGAAATGCGCGCTGCGAAGGGGCAATGAGAGCTGCGACATCAAGCTGTACTTCACGTCCCCCGAACATCTCAACGCGATGTTTGACGGCAGCAAAAACCCCATTCCGCTCAAAGGCCTCACGAAGCTCGATTTCCTCAAGGGGGATTTCATCCATCTGACAAAACGGCTCGAATATTTCCTCAAGCCTACGGACGAGCTGCTTGCCGACCCCGCATACCTCAAGATAAACACCTATCTGACGGTCTACACCGCGGGCTTCGCGCTCGAGCAGATCGGCAACTACGACAGCAAGGGTATTCTCAACGCCTCACGCATCCCCGACGGCGTCATTTCGCTTTCGATCTCCGGCGG
Source organism: Clostridia bacterium (assembly GCA_031292115.1). GTDB lineage: Bacteria > Bacillota > Clostridia > Oscillospirales > Ethanoligenentaceae > JARLHS01. The sequence continues at coordinate 3,510 of JARLHS010000205.1, forward strand.
GCTGCCCGCAGTGATGCTCGAAGCAAAGAAAGGTGTGCTCACAACCTCCAAGGGCGTCGCAGCGTCCGCGCGCGCGTACATGACCTTTTCCAGCCTTGAAGTGGCAAACGCCATATTAAACGGCAAGATGGCGTCGTATTCGGCCGTCGGCTCGGGCGACTTTGTAGTAAAAGGGTTTCTTCCCATGCTCGACAACATGAATAAGCTTCTTGCGCAGATTCCGGAATACGTTTCCTGACGATTACGGTGGCCGTGCGGTCGTGCACGGTGCCACTCCGGCGACGGAAAGCCCTCACAGGAGTGATGTCTTTTTTACCAGTCCAATGAAAGTACCTAATATGGCTGAAGGAGGAATCAACATGGACGTGAATACTTATACAAAAAGCCGGGAACTTTTTGAAAGGGCGCTGAAGGTTGTCCCCGCCGGCGTCTACGGGCATCAGGGCCCCGCGGAGGCGTGCTTCATCCCCGCGGACGCTTACCCGTATTTTTCCACGCATGCCAAGGGTTCGCACGTATGGGATGTGGACGGCAACGAGTTTATTGATTTCATGTGCGCGTACGGCCCGATTTCGCTCGGCTACTGCGACGACGAAGTCGACGGCGCCGCGATCGAGCAGATCAAAAAGCTCAACTGCGCCACAACGCCGTCAGGCATCATGGTCGACCTCGCGGAGCTCATGGTCGAAACGGTCGATATGGCCGACTGGTCGTTTTTCGCAAAAAACGGCAACGACGCGACCAATTACGCCGTGATGGTCGCAAAGGCCGCCACGGGCAGGGATAAGATCATCCTGATCAACGGCAACTATCACGGCGTTTCGCCCTGGACGCAGCTGTACGGCTACCCCGGCATCTCTCAGGCGGATGTCAGCAACAATATCTACGTTGACTGGAACAATTTCGAGCAGCTCGAAAAGGTCGTCTCGGAGCATCGGGGCGAGATCGCGGGCTTTATCTCCACGCCGTATTATCATCCGGTGTTTCAGGATAATGTGCTGCCCGCGGAGGGTTACTGGCAGAAGGTACGCAAGCTGTGCACTGACAACGGCATCGTGCTGATCGTCGACGACGTCCGCTGCGGCTTCCGGCTCGACATGAAGGGCTCCGATCATTATTTCGGCTTCAAGGCCGACCTCAGCTGCTTCTGCAAGGCAATCGCAAACGGCTGGAACATCTCCGCCATCTGCGGGGTTGATTCGCTCAAGGACGCCGCGGCCTCGGTGATGTTCACGGGAAGCTACTGGCTTGCGGCCGTGCCGATGGCGGCAGCGATCGCCTGTGTGAGCAAGATGCAGCGCATCAACGCGCCCGTTGTGATGCAGGGCATCGGCAAAAAGCTGACCGACGGGCTTGTGAAGGCCGGCGCGCAGCACGGTTTCGACCTCAGGGTGTCGGGCGTTCCCTCGATGTGGTACATGCGCATCGCCAACGACGATTCGCTGATCCTGCATCAGGAGTGGGTGGCGGAGTGCGTGCGCAGGGGCATTTTCTTCGCAAACCATCACAACCAGTTTGTCAACTGCGCCATTTCCGACGAAGACATCAACAAAGCCCTCGAGGTCGCCGACGAGGCGTTCCGGATTGTCAAGGCCGCCCATCCTGAAATCGGGAGGTAAAAAGAATTGGAAGCGTATAAGGCGTATCCATACCGGTGGGTGATCCTGATCAGCGTTATGCCCATCCTTGCGGCCGTGCAGATTTTCTGGCTCACGCTCGCGCCTATTTCCGACATTGCGGCCTCTTATTATCACGTTTCCTCGCTTGGCATTGCGTTCGTCTCGATGAGCTACATGATCGTCTACATATTCGTGACGGTACCGGCGTCCATGCTTGTGGATAAAAGGGGCTTCCGGGCCGCGTTCATTGTCGGCTCGGTGATCATCGGCATTTTCGGCCTGATGCGCGGCTTCTGTTACTCGAATTTCACGCTCGTCGTGATTGCCCAGCTCGGTGTCGCGGTGGCGCAGCCCTTCCTTGTCAATGCCATCACCAAACTCGCGGCGACCTGGTTCCCCGTCGAGGAGCGGGCAACCGCTTCCGGCATCGCCAACATGGCGGGCTATCTTGGAATGATCATCGCGATGATTGCCACGCCCGCGCTCGCGCCGAAGGCGGCGGGGATAGGCAGCATGATGAAAATCTATGCAGTCATCTCGCTCGCCAGCGCGCTTGTCGCAATCGTCTTCCTGCGTGAAAAGCCCAAAACACCGGCCGGGCCGGGTGGCGAGGTGCTTGTCGACTACCATGTCAAGGACATTGCTGGCATTCTGAAAAACCGCAACTTTCTCGTGCTCATGGGCATGATGTTCGTCGCGCTCGGCGTTTTCAACGCATTGATGACCTGTGTCGGCGACTTTCTCACGCCGCGCGGCATCACGGCCGATCAGGCGGGTCTCATCGGCGGCATAATCGTGCTCGTAGGGCTGGTGGGCGCCGTTATCATCCCGATATTCTCCGATAAGCTGCGCATGCGCCGCAACGTCATGATCGTTTCGCTCGCGGTGGCCCTGCCGGGGATCGCCGGGCTGGCGTTTCTGCCGAATTACGGCCTGTTGCTCGCCTCCGCGGCACTCGCGGGCTTCTTCATCATGGGCGTGGGCCCGGTGGCGTTTCAGTACGGCGCCGAGATCGCCTACCCGCTGCCCGAGGGTACCTCCTACGGCCTGCTGATGGTCGCGGGGCAGGTCTCGGGCATCCTTTTCATCGTTTTTCTCGAATTGTGCCAGAAGACACTGGCGCTCTCGGTGCTGACGGCACTGATGGTGGCATGCTTTATCCTCTCCTTCCGGCTCAAGGAATCGAAGATCATTATCGCGGCAGATGCGGTGCAGCCGCCCGAAACGGCAAAACGATAGCACGGCTTATCCGGCGGCGCAGGCCTGCGTTGACGCGCATGCTATTCATTAAATCCTGACGGATATAGAATATAAAGGGTGTCTGATGATGCCCGGATGGAAGATATCGTACGATGGAAACAGGAGAAATCAAGGGTCTTTGCGACCGGATACGTGAAAACGTATCAAAAGTTATGGTCGGCAAGGGCGATGTCATCGATCTGATGATCGCCTCGATGATATCGGGCGGGCATGTCCTTCTTGAGGACGTGCCCGGCACGGGCAAGACCATGCTCGGCAAAACGCTGGCAAGATCGATCGGCGTGGATTTCAAAAGGGTGCAGTTTACGCCCGACCTTTTGCCCTCTGATCTGACGGGGATCAACTATTACAACCAGAAGACGGGCGATTTCGTATTCAGGGCCGGCCCTGCCTTCACCAATATCCTGCTGGCCGACGAGATCAACCGCGCCACGCCGAGGACGCAGTCGAGCCTGCTCGAGTGCATGGAGGAGCGGCAGATCACGATCGACGGCGTCACCCGCCCGCTCGCGCAGCCCTATTTCGTGATCGCGACGCAGAATCCCGTTGAAACGCAGGGCACGTTCCCTCTGCCGGAGGCCCAGCTCGACCGGTTCCTCATCCGCACGAGCGTCGGCTACCCCTCCACGCAGGAAGCGGGCGGCATCCTTGAGCGCTTCAACGGCGAGAGCCCGTTTGATACGCTAGAGCCCGTCTGCACGCAGCAGGAGATCTGCGACGTGGAGGCGAGCTTCCGGAAGGTCTTCGCAAGCGAGGATATCGAGCGCTACATCGTCGCTATTGTTGAAAAAACGAGGTCGGATGCCGCCGTCGAGCTCGGCGTGAGCCCGAGGGGCAGCCTTGCGATGCTGAGGCTCTGCAAGGCCTACGCTTCGCTCAGGGGCAGAGGCTTCGTCGCGCCCGAGGATGTTAAATATCTCGCGCCGTATGTGTTCGCACACAGGCTTATCCTCAGGGATGACTACAGAATCCGGCGGGAAAAGCCCGAGTCGGTCATCGCCGGCATCATCGGCCGGGTTGAGGCGCCCACTGAAAACTGGGAAGCCTGAACCCCGGCGGGGAGAAATACATGGTTATCTTGGTTTCGGCGCTGCTGCTGGCCCTTCTGGTGAGTCTGACAATCCGCGTCTATCGGAAAAACTGGAACAAAAACCTCACGCTGAGTATCGCGTTCGCATCAGACGCAGTTTTTGAAGGCGATCAGGGAGAGCTTTGCGAAACCGTCGCCAACCGGAAGCTGCTGCCGCTGTGGTGGAGCGACATCCGGTTTGAGCTCTCGGATTTCATCCGGTTTGACGATGAGGGCATGGGCGGCAGGCTTTACAAAAAAAACACCGTCTCAGCGTTTTCGTACGAGATGGTCAAAAAGACGTTTGCCTTCACGGCGGCAAAGCGCGGCTATTACACGATCAGCGGCGCGGAGCTGCTCACGGGCGATCTGTTTTTCAGGTATAAATTCATCCGCAGGTTCCCGGTTTCCACCGGGCTTTACGTTTACCCCGACATCAGGGGCGTACGCAGGTTCAGCGTCGATTTCCGCAAGATCGTCGGCGAGGCGGTCGTAAGGCGCCATATGATCGAAGATCCGTTTGAGTTCCGCGGCATCCGCGATTACTCGCCGTTTGACAGCCTTAGGGCTGTCAACTGGAACGCCACCGCCAAGACGGGCGAGATCAAGGTCAACGAATACAGCTGCACCTCGTCGCAGGAGGTGCTGCTGCTGCTCGATTTTGACGGCTACAACGACTGGGACAGGCAGGAGATCAAAGAGGACGTCATCCGCATCGCGGCGTACCTCGCACAGAAGCTGATCGACAACGGCATTCCCGTGGGGCTTGCCTGCAACGCCGGGGATTCCGTCACGCGAGAGGAGCCGTCGCTCCCCTGCGAGAGCGGCTCAAATCAGAGCCTGAGAATCTTCCGGCAGCTCGCGCGGCTTGATACGGATCTTGTCACGCGGCCGTTCACCGAGGTCATCGACTCAAGCGTGGGCAGCGCGCGCGGGCCGCACTGTATTTTCATTTCGTGGTATGCGAAGGAAGACCTGCAGCTAAAGCTCGCCGCGCTCGGGCTCTCCGGGCACAGTCTGCAATGGATCTTTGTAAAGGGCAGGGATTCCGAAGCGCCGCCCCCGCGTGCAAATCTGACGGTCTGCGAGGCGGATTACTGATGAATCTGAACGAAACAGCCGAATATCAGCTCAGCGGCGAATGGAAAAGCGCTGTCGATTACAAGCCTCCTGCTTTCGACTTCGCGGAGGATTTTATCTATTTTTGCATATTCTACCCTGCTTTCATCCTGATAAACCGTTTTTTTGACAGGAGCCCGCTGCTGTTTGCGGAGGCTTTTCTGCTGCTGGCCGCCGCCTTTCTGATGACGCTCAACAGACGGAAATCCACAAAAGTCTATATCTATCTGCCGGTGCAGGTCGCCATAGTCGCCGCGATGCTGCTCGTTCCCGGCACACAGCCGGTCCGTGTCACCTTCACCGTCTGCACCGCCGTTGCCGCGGCGGTATCGCTCAAAAAGGCGGTGGACGGCATCCGCCGGGCCGAATATAAAAAAGACCCGAGCATCCAGGTGAGTTTCAGGCTCTTCCTCAGCTGGGGTACGCCTGTCTGGGGCTGCGCGATCCTCTATGCGACCTATATGGCCGCTCTCGGCTTTAAGGACGAAGGCGCTGTCATCACCTGCTTCTTTGCCCTGCCCGCGATGCTCGCGGGCTATGAGATTTACATCCATCGCTCGGGCACCTACAGCCTGGTCGAATGGAAAAAGGGCAGAAACTGCTCGCTCGAGAGGGTGCGAAGCTTTAACCGGCTTTTTTCCGTCTTTATAGCCGCGATGGCGGCAATCGTCGCCTTCCTCACCTATATCCTGATCTCTCTCACCGGCCTTGACGGGGTGGATCAGAACATCCTTGCTTTTTTACTCAAAGACCGCAAAATTACGACTCCTGAACTATGGAAGCAGTTGTTTTCCCCCCACGGCGGCACCGATATTAAAAGATTGTTCGGCAGCTCTCCGACGGGCGTCGTGCCGAAAATCCTGCTGATCATCCTGACGGCCTTTTTCTGGGTGCTGGTGGCCGCCGTATGTGCGGTCGTTGTGATCGTGCTCATCCGTCTCATTCATGGCATCCTCATGAATTTGAGAAAGGGCATGAATGGGGAAACACATCTGGCGCTGCCGCCTGAAAGCCCCGCCGCCCGCATCCGGGAGCGGCTCCGCAGCCCGGCGCGCGCCGCTTTCATACCGGGCGCGTCGAACGCGGTGAAGATCCGCAGGCTTTATTACAGGGCGGTTAAAAGATTCAGGCAAAAAGGCGTGAGCATCGAGCGGTCGGATTCCCCGCCCGAGATCGGCGGAAAGATCGCCTCCCGCATGAAAACGGACGTTTCCGACGCGACGCGCGTTTATGAAAAGGCGCGCTACAGCTCGGAGGAATGCACGCGCAAGGATCTCGATCTGCTCAGGCGTCGGCTCAAATAATACTAATCTCCAATTAAAAAAGCGATAAAATCGCTTTTTTATCGCCGCTTCCAGCGGCGTGCAAAAACATCTTATGTTTTTGCGAGATTTGTATTAAACGGCTTTTCTCGGCGGCGCACCGCCGTCCGCCGCAAAATGCGGCGGTATTAATCGGTAGATTTTATCTACCGATTAATAAGAAAACAGTATAACAAAGGCGCCCGCAAGGACGCCGCCGTCCAAACTGCGTTTTCGGCGGCGAGGAGC
>JARLHS010000206.1 GCA_031292115.1 Clostridia bacterium
AGGTTTTATCATTTTATGCAACCGAAAACAGCCGGAATTTTCATTCCGACCGTTTTCCTCAATGGGCAGGCCCTCCATACATCGCAATCCGAATTCCCCGGCGTTACTCCGCCGCAGTGGGCACCCTCTCGGCGCGCTGTGTGAGCGGCTGATACTGCTGCTCCGAGACCACCGCCTTGTAAGCCGGCCGGATGATCTTACCGCCGGTCGTCAGCTCCTCAATGCGGTGCGCACACCAGCCCGCGATACGCGCGACGGCAAACAGCGGCGTGTAAAGCTCCGGCGGAAGGCCGAGCATCTGATAAACGAGGCCCGAATAGAGATCGACATTCGCCGGGATAATCTTGTTCTCATGCCTGACTGCGGCGAAGGCGACGGAGGTCAGCCGCTCCACGGCGCTGAGCAGCTTGAAATCATCGGAATACCCAAGCTTTTCAACGAGCTTGCCCGCGCTTTCCTTGAGTATGACGGCACGCGGATCGGAGAGCGTATATACGGCGTGCCCCATGCCATAGATCAGGCCAGAGCCGTCACCGACTTCGCGCCGCAGCATTTTCTCGAGGAAAGCGGCGATCTCTTCGTCGTCGTTGTAATCCTTCACGCCCTCTTTTATGTAGTCGAGCATTTCCATAACCTTAATGTTCGCGCCGCCGTGCCGCGGCCCCTTGAGGCTGCCGATCGCGGCCGCTATCGCCGAATAGGTATCCGTCCCCGAAGAGGTGAGCACGCGGCATGCAAAGGTGGAGTTGTTGCCGCCGCCGTGCTCCGCATGGAGCATCAGGCACAGATCGAGCAGCTTCGCCTCATCGTCGGTGAATTTTTTATCGCTGCGCATGGTGGCAAGGATGCTTTCCGCCGTGGAATGCGAGGGCTCAAGCGGATGCATGAACATGCTCTGATGGTCGAAATGGCGCCGCTTGACCTGATAGGCGCTCACCATAATCGTCGGGATACGGGCAATCAGCTCAATCGACTGGCGCAGCAGGTTTTCGATCGAATTGTCTTCGGCGTTGTCGTCGTAGGAATACAGCGCGAGCACCGAGCGCGCAAGCTTATTCATGATGTTTTTAGAGGGGGCCTTGATGATCATATCCTCGGTGAAAAACTCAGGAAGCTCACGGCAGTCGGCCAGTATCTCGCACAGGCCGGTGAGCTGCCTCGCCGTCGGCAGACTGCCGAAAAGCAGCAGCCAGATCACTTCTTCAAAACCGAAGCGGTTTTCACGGTGGCATCCGTCGACGAGATCGCGTACATTGATCCCCCGGTAGATCAGCTCGCCGGGGATGGAGACCTTGTCGCCTTCACTGATGACATAGCCATGCACATTGCAGATAAGCGTCAGGCCGGCCATCACACCGGTGCCGTCCGGATTGCGCAGGCCTCGCTTGACCCGATAGGCGTCAAAGAGCTCCGGATCGATCTTGTTATATTTTCGAAATTCATCGCATAATCTTTTTAAGGAATCCTGCGAAATCCTGTTCATATACTCTTCCATAGCCTGCGTACCTTCCATTCTTCATAAGATACATCTTATTCTAACTCTTTCGGGGCAGCTCGTCAAGTCATGCCTGAAATATTGAAATATCGATTATTCATTTTAGCTATAATTATCCGCTTTTGTGAAAGGAAATGATGTCAAAATGAAAGCTGCTGTCTCTTTCATTGCAATTTTCGCGGGAATGATGCTTTTAATCCCGCTGATTGCCATGGGCGGGCGGCAGGCTGCTGAGCCAGTCGCCGCAGCCGGGCAGAGCACAGTGGGACAGGCAGCGGCTTCCGACGCGAAAACCTTCCGTATCATCGACTCCGTAACGGGCAAGGCTGAAAATATCGATATGGCGGACTATGTCTGCGGCGTGGTTGCCCATGAGGAGCCGGCCACGTTTGAGACCGAGGCGCTCAAGGCGCAGGCGGTGGCGGCGTTCACCTTCTCCATCAGCCGCGGCTATGAGAACAAAGCCGTTTCCAGCGCCGGCGCGGCGGCGGTTGCCGCGGATAATGTCACGCTTGTAAGCACGGCGGCGAAGGGCTGCAAAATCTTTATTTCTCTGGATGACTCGAAGGCTACGTGGGGCGGCACGCTGGATGCCGGCTGGGAAAAAATCCGTGACGCCGTCGCCAGCGTGGCAGATAAGATCATGGTATACGACGGCAAGCCGATTGCCGCGGTTTTTTGCTCGATGTCCTCGGGAACGACCGAAAGCAGCAAAGACGTCTGGGGCACCGATCTGCCTTATCTGACGGAGGTACCGAGCATCGGTGATACGCTGGTGAGCTCCTTTGAGAGCACCGTTACGCTGACGCAGCAGAATTTCAGGGATACCGTCACGGCAAAATACCCCAAGGCCAGTTTCAGTGCCCCCCCCTCTCAGTGGATTTCATCGGTCAGCCGATCAAAGGCCGGCGGCGTCATTACGGCCTCGCTCTGCGAGGTGACGCTGCGCGGAACGGATATCCGCAGCCTTTTCGGCCTGCGCTCAACCAATTTTCAGCTTGCTTACAAGAATGCGGCGTTTACCTTCACCGTTAAGGGCTATGGGCACGGCGTCGGCCTGAGCCAGCACGGCTCCGACTATCTGGCGCGCCAGGGGGAAACATGGGATGAGATCCTGAAATGGTATTACAGGGGCGTGCAGATTGTCGATTACAAGTGGGCTTAAATTTTTACAGACGGTTTGAATAATGGTACGCATTTCCGGCCAAAATAAAGCCGGAGGTGTTAATATTGGGTAATTTCAGAGTAGGTAATTCACGGTTGTCGAGATTTATGAACGGTAAGGGCTTTTACATAGCCCTTGCGATATGCCTGGTCGCCGTTGGCTCCGCGGCATATGTCGCCGCGAACAGCAGCATCGGGCTTTTAAACGGAGGTACCACCAGCAGCGCGGCTTCTTCCGCCCCCGGCGGGACGTCCGCCCCGGGCGCGACACAATGGGGCGTTCCCGAAAGCGCAGCGCAGACAAATCAGGTCGTAAGCGGCATAACAAAGACGCCAAGCTCGTCATCCAGCGCCACGGCCTCGTCGAGCAAGAAATCGAGCAGCTCGATGACCAACGACAAGGGCGAGAAGCTTGTGTTTATGCTTCCCTGCAACGGCGAAATTATCACCCCCTTCAGCAACAATGACCTGGCGTATAATAAAACGATGGATGACTGGCGCGTGCATAACGGAATCGATATTGCCGCAAAGGCCGGCACAGCCGTTGTCGCCGACGCGGACGGAACGGTCTGGATTGGCACGCCGGGGGCGGGATTGATTCGATGGCGCGACGGGGCTTTCGCCAGCTTTACCACGCGTGACGGATTGCCCAGCGACTTTATCTGCAATATTCA
>JARLHS010000207.1 GCA_031292115.1 Clostridia bacterium
AGAACATCCGGCACCTTGAAGTCGATCTGCTTCTTATCGGCAAACGTCATGATCAGCTCGTTTGTGCCGAAGTTGAGCGAGTAATCCCGAACCTGATTCGTTTCGAAATAGCTGATAATCTGTGAATATTTCGTCACCTTCGGAGGTGTGCTGGAAATGCTGAAATAGCTGATCCCAGCGAGCAGAAGCAGCAGGATGACGACATACAGGCCTATTCCGCGCATATTTTTACCCAAAAAAATCACTCCCTGATGTCTGTAAAAGCAGAAGATTTAAGAATAGATCTCCGGCTTAAGGACGCCGATGAACGGAAGATTGCGGTATTTTTCCGAGTAATCGAGCCCGTAGCCGACGACGAATTTATCTGGAATGACAAAGCCGCAGTAGTCCGTTTTAACGTCCACACTGCGCCGCTCCGGTTTGTCAAGAAGCGTGCAGATCTTGATGCTGTGGGGATCTCTTGACTGAAGCATCTCAATAATATAACTCAAAGTCAGCCCACTGTCAAGTATATCCTCTACGATGATCACATCGAAGCCCTCAATCGGCATATCAAGGTCTTTTATAATTTTAACCACACCGGAGGTTTTTACACCTGCCCCGTAGCTTGAAACCGACATAAAATCGATGCGCGCCGGGATGGTCACCGCGCGAAGCAGGTCGGACATGAAAACGACCGAGCCTTTGAGGATACTCACCAGCAGTAAATTCTTCTGCTGATAATCGCGGCTGATCAGCGCGCCGAGCTCCTTAACCTTGCCTGCAATCTGCTCCTGTGTCACAAGAACCTCTTGTATGTCCTCCAGCATGGAAGATCCCCCTCTTTTTTAATTGTCTCGATAACAAACGCGCGCCGCGTGGTTTCATCCGCACAGCAGCGCTCATCCGCACCGAAGCCCTCCGCCCAGACAACGCCCGCCTCGTCCGCCGCCACGGGCACGAAGCCCCGCGACTCCGCGGGCACGGCGGCCTCGTTCATAAGCTTCTTGAGTGTCTTTGTCACACCCCGCCCCGCCGGACGAAGCCGGTCTCCCTCTCTGCGGCCGCGAAGCACTGCGTTTCCTACTATTCTATCACAATCCAATGCGGAAATTAAATATCGTTTGTGAATATTTTTTAAATAATTTGTGATTTCCTGCGCGCCGACCGAAGAAACACGGATAATGTACCCTCCGTTGTCGAAGAGCCCCTCGCAAAGCGGCTGCTCGGGCGGCGGCATGCAGCTGCAGTGCTGCACCGGCGCCGTGAAGAACAGCCTGCCGTCGTGCGCCTGAGCGAACCATCCGCCGCGAAGCTGCACCCTGCCCGCACCCGCCGCGCACAGCGCGCAGACCGCATCGATGTGCCGCGCCTCGGGCTCAATACCCGTGCCGTCGGCCGCAGCCGCCGCGACAGCCCTACTGCGCAATGCCGGCGGCAGCGCGCCGAGAAGGGCACAGTCATACCCTGCCTGAGCCGTGCCGGATTCCTCAAGCCTTCGCTGCGCGAGCTCCGAGAGAAATGCTTCGTCCGCAGCGAGGTTATCGAGCGCGCGGCGCGCCGTTTTGTCAAACGAAGGGTTGATCTGATAAAGAATTGGCATGACATCGAGCCGCAGGCGGTTGCGCGTACAGCAGCGCTGAAAGTTGGTGCTGTCGTTGACGTAGCTCAGGCCGTGCTGCTCACAGTATGCCTCGGTGTCGCGCCTTTCATCCATGATCAGTGGGCGGATAATCCGCCCGCGCACGGGAGGGATGCCGCACAGCCCCTTGAGCCCCGTGCCGCGCGTGAGGTTGATGAGCATGGTCTCCATGCTGTCGCTGAGTGTGTGAGCCGTGGCAAGCCGGGCGTCAAGCCGGGCGGCGGTGTCTTCAAGGAAGGCGTAGCGTATACGGCGGGCAGCCTGCTCCAACGTCTCGCCGTGCGCGGCGGCTTCGGCGACGGCGTCCGCATGGCAGACAAAAATCTCGACGCCCAGCCAGCCGCAAAGCCCAACGCAGAATTCCTCGTCGCGCCGTGCCTCGTCACCGCGGATGCCATGGTTTACATGCGCGGCGAAAACTTCGAGCGAAAGCTCCCCGCGCAGCCCGCACAGCAGGTGCAGCAGCGCCGTGGAATCCGCGCCGCCCGAGAAGGCCGCGACAACCTTTGAGCCCGCCGGCAGCATATCAAAGCGGCGGATTGTTTCAAACGCTTTAACGCTCATCACGGTATCTCTCCACCGAAGAGAAACGCGTGTGGTCACCGTCCCACAGAAGCTGGATCCTGTCCGTGGCGCCGTGGCGGTTTTTTGCCACGCTGCAGATGACGTTGTTAATCGCTTCCTCCTGCTGGGGAGAATCGGTGTCGCGGCTTAAAAACATGACGATATCGGCATCCTGCTCGATGGAGCCCGATTCGCGCAGGTCTGAAAGCTGAGGGGTGTGATCCGTACGCTGCTCGACGCCTCTGGAAAGCTGCGAGAGAACGAGCACCGGCACGTCGAGACTCTTGGCCATGATCTTGAGATTTCGTGTGATCTGTGAAATCTCCTGTACGCGGTTTTCGATGCGCGTCCCGGTGGACATCAGCTGCAGATAATCGATCACCACAAGCTCAAGATCCCTTACGCGGCGGCACCTCGCCTTGATCTCGGCCGCCGTGATGCCCGGCGTGTCGTCGATATAGATCCCGCAGCGGGAGAGCGTATCGGCCGCCTGCGCAAGGCGTACCCAGTCGTCGGGGAGAAGCTCGCCGCTGCGCAGCTTGCGGTTGTCGATGTTTGATTCGTCGGAAAGCACGCGGGAAGCGAGCTGCTCCCGCGTCATCTCGAGCGAAAAGACCGCCACGCGGTGGCCGCGCAGCGCAGCGTTGTGCACGATATTGAGCGCCATGCTGGTCTTGCCCATTGCGGGCCGCGCTGCCAGCACGATGAGATCGGATTTATTGAGGCCGGCGGTCAGCCGGTCAAGGTCGCTGAAACCGGTGCGGATGCCCTGGTGCTTTTCCTTTTCCTCGCCCGTGAGGTTGTGAAGCCGCTCATAGGTCTCAAGGATGACCTCCTTGATCGGCTTGAGGCCTTCCGATTCCTTATCCTGCCGGATGTCGAAGATCTTCTGCTCGGCGGCGTCCATGATCGTGCGCGCGTCGTCGGATTCCTCCGAGGCAGCCGTGATGATCTCGTGTGAAGCAGTGATGAGGCTTCGCAGATAGTATTTATCCTGCACGATGCGCGAATACGCCGCCACATTGGCAACGGTGGGCACCATCTGCGCAAGCTGCAGCAGATAGGCCTTGCCGCCCGCTTCGTCGTATACGCCGTTTATTTTGAGGTCGTCAAGCAGCGTGACGACGTCGATGGATTCGTTCACGCTGAACATGCGCACCATCGCCGAGAAAATCTCGCGGTGCTGCGGCAGATAAAAATGCTGCGGCTTGAGGAAATCAAGCGCCGTCAGCAGCGCCGAAGGGTCGAGCAGCACCGCGCCGAGCACGGACTGTTCGGCTTCGAGGCTATAGGGGGGAGCTATCCCCTCAAAGCTCGATATTTCATTGTAGTGTTCTTTGTAGAATTCCTTTTCGCGCGGCATAAAGGGCTCCTTTCCGCCGCCTCGCACCGGCACAAAATAAAATAAAGAGACCCCGCCACACGAAGAAAAATGGCAGAGGCTTTCCTATTACAGTCGCCGAAAATGACGGCGCTGCAATAGAGCATTTGGCAGGGTGTGCGCAACGGATGCGCATGCAGCTGCCCGCGCATTATCCGAGCCCAAAGAAACCGCAAGCTTCTTCAGGCCGCCCTCCTCAGACCTGCTCGGGGGCTACGTCGACGGTGAGCTTGACCGTCACGCCGGCATAAAGCCTGATCTCTATCTCCTTCGAGCCGCAGGATTTGATGTCTTCGTCAAGCACGATCTTGCGCCTGTCGAGCTCTATCCCGAGCTGGCTCTCAATCGCAGAGGCAATTTCCTTTGTGGTGACAGAGCCGAAAAGCCTGCCGCCCTGCCCCGCGCGCGCACTGACGTGCACGACGGCACCTTTAAGCTTAATTGCGGTCTCCCTGGCTTTGTTCTTGTCTTCATCAAGGCGGTGCTGCTTGGCGGCCTCGCGGTTGCGCAGCTCGCCGAGTGCCTGGGCGGTGGCTTCCACGGCGATGCCGCGCGGCAGCAGATAGTTTTTCGCGTAGCCGTCCGAAACATTGACAAGCTCGCCGGCACTGCCTGTGCCCTTGAGATCAGCCTTCAGAATAACTTTCATATGTTCCTCCGTTTTGCGGCGCGGCGGAGCCTCGCCATAATCTGATCATAAATAATGTAAGGGACGGAGCAGGACGCTCCTCTATGAAAAGGGATTTTTTCAGCCCTTGTTCACTTCCAGATATTTGTCGATCGCGGTATAAAGCCGCGCCCTGGCCTCACTGATCGGGACATCCTTGAGCTGCGCGCCGGCCATGGTCTGATGGCCGCCGCCCCCGAGGGATTCCATAATAAGCTGCACATTGACGCGGCCCATTGAGCGTGCGGAGACCGCGCAGGTGTTTTCGATCGGGTAAAGCACAAACGAGGCGTTGACACCCGTAATCGAGAGCAGCTCATCGGCCGCCTGAGGCGCGACCACGCGCATATCCCCGGTTTCGTCCTCGTCCGTGGCGCAAATGGCACAGTCTTTGTAAATTTCCGCGCTGGTAACAAGCGCCGAGCGCTTGATGAAGTTATTCATACTGCCCGCGAAAAGAAGGCGCACATTGGCCGTATCGGCCCCCTTGCGCCGCAGGTAGGCGGCTGCCTCGAAGGTGCGCACGCCTGTGCGTACCGTGAAATTGCGCGTGTCGAGCGTGATGCCGGCAAGAAGCGCATTCGCCTCCGTCGGTGAGACCACCTGATCGGCAATATACTGCATCAGCTCCGCGACCAGCTCGCTGGCCGATGAGGAAAACGGCTCATGGTAGAAGATAACTGCGTTGTCGATGAAATCGACCATCTTCCTGTGGTGGTCGATCACGACCACGGTGCGCACGGCCCTGTAAAGCTCGGGAAATTCGACAAGGCTCTGGCGGTGGGTATCCACGATAATCAGCAGCGTGCGGCGCGTGACGAGCGGCAGCGCTTCCTCAAGCCCGATGAAGGCATTCTGGTAGCCCTGCGTTTCCAGCTGTGAAAGCAGCGCGCCGGCAAGGCTTGTCCTGCGGTTGAGCACGATCTTTGCATCGCGCCCGCGCGCGAGCACCGCCTTATAAAGGCTCGCCGAGGCGCCCACAACGTCGAGGTCGGAGCTGCGGTGCCCCATGATGAGCACGTTGTCGCTTCCGTCGATGAGCTCGGAAAGCGCCGAGGCGATGATGCGCGTCTTGACCTTGGTGCGCTTCTCGACAGCCTTGGAGGTGCCTCCGTAGAATTCAAAGCCGCCGCGCGATTTAACCGCGGCCTGGTCGCCGCCGCGGCCGAGCGCCATATCCAGCGCCTGCCGGGCCATTTCCTCAAGCTCCGAAAAGCTCTGCCCGCCGCGGCCGACGCCGATGGAAAGCGTGGCCGGCATGCGGTCGTTGGTAACGATCAGCCGCACCGAATCAAGGATGTCGAACCTTGCCTCGATGATGCGGCGAAGGTGCCGCTCCTCAAAGACGAGGATGTAGCGATCTCTGTCGAGACGACGGAGAAAACCCGTTGTGTTGCCGGCCCAGTTCATGATCTCTTTTTCGACCAGGCCGGTGATGACGGATTTTTCGCCTTCTTTGGCATTCTGCATCAGCTCGTCGTAGTTGTCGATCATGATGATCCCGACGGCGGGCCGGCTCAGCAGATATTCGTCCGCTGTGTTTTTAAGCTCGGTGTTATCCACCCAATAGAGCAGGTAAAGATCCTTGTGAGTCCTGTTGCCGTAAATCGAGTATTTTCGCCCGCGCACGGAGATATCCGCCTTGGTGCCCGCCGTGTCAAACGACGAAAGCTCAAGCCCCGGCGCAAATTCATGAACGCGGGCGCCGAAGGCGTCGCCGCCGTCCAGCACCGAATCACGGAAACGGTCGTTATACCAGAGGACCTCGCCCGATTTGGCCGTAATGAGCGCGGGCAGCGGGAAGCTGACGAGCGCCTCCTTGTCGGCGGCGTCGAGGCTCTGTGACACCTTGAGCAAAAGGGAATGGATATCGTGCTGCAACGCCCTGTAGCGAAAAATCGCCGCAGCGAGCACGATAACGGACGCCGCAAGCTCAAAACCGAAAACCCAACGGTTCCAGAAAAAGCTGACAAGCGAGAACACAAAACAGACGGACAGCGAAGCAAAGATGACAGGACGGAATTTCCACAGGCCTTTGCCGGGCATCGGGGTACCCCCCCTTTCACAGGAGACAGACGGCGGAAGCCAAAACAGCCCCGTCCGTTGTGAGCGAAGTGACAAAATGTATTGCGGTGTGCCGCACTCGCCGCCTGAGCGGCCGGCGGCAGCGCCAAAGGAATCCGCTTACAGCGGCCCGGCTTTTGCGCCTATACTGAATTTAAATTAAAATCAGTATGAAAGCTGAGCTGCTGTAAACGCCCGGGGCGCCCGGGAGGGAGCGGCAGCGGCAGGCGCTCAATGCGCCGCCGCGCGCCCCCTTCGGGCGAATGACCGGGCCGTCGATCAGACTTCCATAATTACGGGCAGGATCATCGGGCTGCGCTTGGTCTTATCATAGAGCTGCTTTGAAAGCGCCTCTTTGACGCGCGTCTTGATCGTGCCCCAGTCGTTGATGCCGTTGCGCGCACAATCATCCAGCACGCTCTTGGCGAGCGCGCGTGTCGCCTCCATCAGGCCCTCGGATTCGCGCACATAGACAAATCCGCGTGAAACAATATCCGGGCCCGCGATGAGCGTGCCGTTGTCACTGTCGATGGTGGCGACGACGACGATCAAGCCGTCCTGCGCGAGGTGCTTGCGGTCGCGCAGCACGATGCTGCCCACGTCGCCGACACCGAGGCCGTCGACGAGCACACGCCCCGAAGGCACCGTATTTTCCATGCGCAGGCTGTCGGGCCTGAGCTCATAAACCCTGCCGATCTCGGGGATGACGATATTCTGCGGGGGGATGCCGATCGCCTTGGCGAGACCCGCGTGCTTTTTCAGATGTTTGTATTCGCCGTGCACGGGGAAGAAATACTTCGGCTTCGTAAGACCGAGGATGAGCTTCTGCTCCTCCTGGCACGCATGCCCTGAAACATGAACCTCGGCAAGCGACTCGTATACGACTTCCGCGCCGAGCTTCATCAGCTCGTTGATCACTTTGGAAATGGTCTTTTCGTTGCCCGGAATGGCACTGGCCGAGATGATGATGAAATCGTCCGGGCTGATCTCGACATTCCGGTGATCGGAATAGGCCATGCGGTAAAGCGCAGACATCGGCTCGCCCTGGCTGCCCGTCGTGACGATGACGAGCTTGTCGCGCGGCAGGCGGTTGATGGCTTCGATCTCAATGAGCACGCCGTCGGGGATCGTGAGATAGCCGAGCTCCATCGCAATGCCGCAGACGTTGACCATGCTGCGGCCTGAAATCGCCACGCGCCTGCCATAGGCGACCGCCGCGTTGACGATCTGCTGCACGCGGTGGATATTTGAGGCGAAGGTGGCGATGATGATGCGCTTTCCCTGCGCTTTGACAAACAGATTGTCAAAGGATTCTCCAACCTTGCGCTCAGACATCGTGTACCCCGGGCGTTCGGCATTGGTGGAATCGGAAAGCAGCGCGAGCACGCCGTTATTTCCAAGCTCGCCGAAGCGCGCGAGGTCGATCATGCCGCCCTGGATGGGCGTTGAGTCGATCTTGAAGTCGCCGGTCTGCACGATCACGCCCGCCGGCGTGGTGATCGCGAGCGCGACGGAATCCGCGATCGAGTGATTGACGTGGATAAACTCCACCGACATGCAGCCGAGCTGGATGACATCCCCCGGCTTGACGACGTTGAGCTTCACCTTGCCGTAGAGGCCGTGCTCCTTGAGCTTGCCCTCCACAAGGCCCAGCGTGAGCCTCGTGCCGTAAACGGGCACGTTGAGCACCTTAAGCACGTAGGGCAGCGCGCCGATGTGATCCTCATGGCCGTGCGTCAGGACGATCCCGCGCAGGCTGTCCCTGTTCTTTTCAAGCCATGTGATATCGGGGATAACGAGATCGACGCCGAGCAGTTCGTCGTCGGGGAACGCAGTGCCGCAGTCGACGACGAAAATGTCTCCGTTGCACTCATAGGCGGTCATGTTTTTGCCGATTTCATTGAGCCCGCCGAGCGGTATGATGCTCACGGGCGAAACCGGGGGCTTCTGCGGCCTCCTGCCGCGGCGGTGAGCCGCAGCGGGACGCACTTCGGGCTTCTGCCCTTCCGGTACTGTTTGGGTTGTGGTTTGTGCCACTCAAAATTCCCTCCATTCATATAATCGAAATCGTAACCATGAAAAAAGCGGCCAGCAACGCATTTCGCCCGGCAAAACGTGCTGCCGGACGCAAACACAAAGTCACGGGCCGGCTTGCATTACATACAGTTTTCCCCTGCAAGCCGGATATGATACAGCCGTTTGATAGTGCGGCATGCGGATAAATCACTTTCCGTACCTGATTATAACCGCGAGATCCACATCACAATCGTGAGACCCGCGGCATCCGCGCACATGCACTGCTCTTTTTAGCCGGACACGAATATCATTTTAATTTTAGACTCATGGTGCCCTGTTGTCAAGTATTCAGGTAAAAATGCATAATACGACAGGGGTCTTCTTGTAAAGTGCTATCGTTTCTGCCCATAATAGGCGCCCGGGCCATGTTTGCGGTCGAAATGCCTGCGCAGCAGCGCCTCCGGCATGGGCTCGAACGAGCCCTTGAGCAGCGCGGCCCCGTATGCCATCTGCGCCACATTTTCAAGCACGACGGCGGTTTCGACCGAGGCCGCCGCCCCTTTGCCCCAGGTGAAAGGCCCGTGCGCGCTTGCGAGCACAGCGGGCATGCGCAGCGGGTCTAAGCCCTCCATGCGCTCGATGATCACAAGGCCCGTGTTTTTTTCATAATCCGTTTCGATTTCAGCCTTTGTCAGGGCGCGCGTGCAGGGGATTTCGCCGTCGAAGTAATCGGCGTGCGTGGTACCGAAAGCCGGGATGCCCCGCCCCCCCTGCGCCCAGGTCGTCGCCCACGCGGAATGCGTATGCGTGATGCCGCCGACGCCCGGGAACGCCGCGTAGAGCGCAAGGTGCGTCGGCGTATCGGAGGAAGGGCTGAGGCCGCCGTCGACAGCGCTGCCGTCGGGGGAAACCACCACCATCTTTTCCGGAGAAAGCTCCTCATAAGGCACGCCGGACGGCTTGATCACGACAAGGCCGCTTTCCCTGTCGATGCCGCTGACGTTTCCCCATGTGAAGAGCACAAGGCCGTACTGCGGCAGCAGCATATTGGCTTCATAAACTTCCTGTTTGAGCTTTTCAAGCATGTGAGCGCCCCCTTAGCCAAATTTTCTGACAATATCGAAACAGGCCCCATTTACCGCACGCTTCTGCGGATTTCCTTGAGTCGCTTCATCATGTCGCTGCCACCGCGGCCGAAATAGTCGTGTAGCAACCGGTATTCGCTGAAAAGCCGGTCGTACGTCGCCGCGTTTTCCGGGATCGGGCGGTAGACGACGTCTTTAAGCCGCCCGAGGGCATTCGAGGCCTCGGCGACACTGTCGTAGCCGCCGCGCGACGAGCCCGCAGCGACGGCGCCGAAGATGGCGCTACCGAGCGCGGGAGCCTGCGCCGAGCCGGAGATGCGGATTTCCATATTGATGATGTCGGAATAAATCTGCATGGTAAGCGGGTCTTTTTCCGCAATGCCGCCCGCCGCGTAAAATTCCTTTATCGGCACGCCCGAGGCGTTGAAGGTTTCAATGATCGTACGCGTGCCGAACGCGGTGGCTTCAATGAGCGCGCGGTAGATTTCCTCGGGCTTTGTCAGCAGCGTAAGCCCCGCGATGAGGCCCGTCAGGTCGACGTCGACGAGCACGGAGCGGTTGCCGTTCCACCAGTCGAGCGCGACAAGCCCGCTTTCGCCCGGGCGCAGCGCCGCGGCCTTCTCGTTGAGCAGCCTGAAAATGCCGATGCCGCGTGCCTTCGCTTCATCCCGGTAGGAGCCGGGCACGCAGTTTTCCACAAACCACGCAAAGTGGTCGCCGACGCACGACTGCCCTGCCTCGTAGCCGTAAAAGCCGGGCAGGATGCCGTCTTCGACGACACCGCACATACCGGGCACCATCTTCTCGCTGTCGGAGAGCAGAACGTGGCAGGTGGAGGTGCCCATAATCGCAAGCATCTGGCCGGCGCGGTGCAGCCCCAGCGCCGGCACCGTGACATGCGCATCCACGTTGGCAACGGCGACGGAAGTGCCGGCCGCGAGCCCCGTTAGCGCCGCGGCGCGCTCGCTGACCCCGCCCGCGCGGCTGCCGAGCGGCAGAATATCCCGCGAGAGCTTCTGGTCGACGACATCTTCAAGACGCGGATCGAGCGCCCGGAAGAATTCCTTTGCAGGGTAGCCGTCCCTTTTGTGCCACAGTGCCTTGTAGCCCGCGGTGCAGGAATTGCGCGTTTCACGGCCTGTGAGCTGCCACACCAGCCAGTCCGCCGCTTCGATAAAACGGGCTTTTTCATAGATCTCCGGCGCCTCGTCGAGCACCTGCCAGATTTTCGGCAGCACCCATTCCGATGAAATCTTGCCGCCGTAGCGCGTGAGCCATTTTTCACCGCGCGCCTGCGCGATTGCGTTGAGCCTGTTGGCTTTGTCCTGCGCAGCGTGGTGCTTCCAGAGCTTTACGTAGGCGTGCGGATTCGATTTGTATTCGTCGAGGAAGCACAGCGGCGTACCGTCTTCCAGCACGGGCATGAGTGTGCAGGAGGTAAAATCGATGCCCACGCCCACGACGTCGGCCGCGTCGGCAGACGCCTTTTTGAGCACGTCGGGCACCGTTGCCGCGAGCACGTCGAGATAATCCTGCGGGTGCTGCAGCGCATAATCGGGAGGGAGCTTCGTTTTACCATCCGCGAGATACTCATCCATCACCGCATGGGGGTATTCAAGCATGCTCGAAGCAAGCTCCTCTCCGGTGCGTACGTCGCAGAGCAGCGCGCGCCCCGACAGTGTGCCGTAATCAATACCGATCACGTAATTTCTTTTCATTTTGCTTCCCCTTCCAATCTCTCCGTACCATTTTTTTGATTGCAGGTCTTTCTTCGGCTCTTTTCAACCGTGATTCACGCCGCCGGGGCCTCCGTCAGAGCACCCTTGCGTTTTTGCCGCGAAGCGATATAATATTATTGGCTCTTTGCTATTTCAAGTGGGTGATCTGCCCGATAGGATAACTAATAATGGAATAAATCTTTGCCGCTCAAGCCAGACGGGTCACC